>NZ_CP050699.1:5455000-5653142 GCF_005116675.2 Desulfosediminicola ganghwensis | reverse complement strand
TATCAGGTTTTGACATCTAATTATCGCCAACCCTCAGCAGAGTTATACAATTGAAAAAAGGCCCTGGTCAGAATATGACCAGGGCCTTTTTGTTTGATTGCCCGTGGAGGGGTTTCAGGATAATCAGGATTTCTCTTCAGTTCAGGTGTAATTGCAAAAATTGACCCTGATTATGAGAAATAGGGGCTAGAAGTAGATTTTCTTTACTTCGGCATCGGAGGTCGTGCTGTCGGTGGCATCTATTATAGCCTTGGCCACTTTGGTGCCAGCTTTCATCATATCGTTTAAACCGATGCCCTCCCAGCCAAAGCCGCAAATATGCAGGCCATGGTTACTGCGTACTACCTCATCACGCCATTCCAGCAATTCAGGATACCCTTCTTCAAGCTGGGGGATGCCACCATCTGACTGGAGAACGGTCGTGTAAACAGGTTCTTGATCAATTTTCAGGATCTCCTTGACGTCGGCAAGAGCTTTGGCGACGAGTTCTTCCTTTGGCAGTTCAAGGCGCTCCGGATGACGTCTTCCGCCGATAAGGGTTTCAAAAACCACATGGTTTTCCGGTGCTCTTCCTGGAAACATGTTGGAAGAAAACAGCGAGCCGAGAGTAAATCGTTTTTCAACCTCAGGGGTGAGATAACCAAATCCAGGCGGAATGGTAACGCCGGGTCCGAAGCCGAAAACCACGGTGCCGATCCAGGTTTCGGGAATGCTGGTCATGGGCATTGTGTCGCTTACACCTCTGAGGAACTTAAGGGCAACGTTGGTCGGTGTAGCCAGGACCAGGGTGTCGGCGGTGAATACCCCTTGTTCTGTTTCAACCTGCCAGCCGGATTCGGTTTTGGCAACAGCGCTGACGCCGCAGTTGAGTAACAGATCTTTCCCTTCAGTGAGCTGTTCGGTGAGCCTTTCAGGTAGCCTGCTCATGCCTGTAGGGAAGCTCGTCATGGCGGGCATGGATATTTTCTTTTTTGTGCCGGATTTGCGATTAGCCATCATCTTGGCAAAAACGCCTTTGATGACAGAGCCATGTTCTTTTTCGAGAGCGCGTACACCCGGCATAACCGCATCGATTTTCAGTTTGTCGAAGTCACCAGCGTAGGTTCCGGTAAAGACAGCGTCGATATAGGGCAGCATGGCGGAGCCGAAGCGGTAGTCGACCCATTTGGCCACCGTTGGTTCACCAGCCAGAGGCGGCCGGAATATTTCGGAGACGGCCCTGAATTTATCTTTCCAGGGAATGAGGGGGGCCATGCTGATTTTCAAGGGCGTCTGGGGAATCAACTGGAGCTTGCCCCGTAAGTAGACATAACGCACAAATTCAATAAGCGGCGCTTTAACAGCTTCTTTATCAAGGCCGGTTTCGCGCAGGATATCTTTGCTTTCATTGCAGTTGTCGAGAAAGCCATGGGGGCCTATCTCGGTTATGAAACCTTTTTCTCGATGGGTGCGGATGACGCCGCCGGTTGCACCGTTTTTTTCCAGCACCAAAAGCTTATGTTCAGGATCCTGCTGGCGAAGTTTATGGGCAACGGTCAGTCCGGAGAGTCCGCCGCCTACGATAATTGTGGAAAAGTGTGTGGTCATTGTAAGGTCGCAGATAGAGTAGATTGGATGAGTTGAATATCGACCCAGCCGCCTTGTTGCAGCATGCCGGGGTTTATTATGTGTGTTTTGCCGATTCGGTCTTCACCTTTGGCCTCGTGGATGTGGCCTGTTATGCATAGCTCTGGTTGATATTTTTCAATAAAAGTTCTTACGCTGGTCGAGCCCACATGGTGCCCGCCATGGATGGTGTCAACCGAGGTTCCATAGGGAGGTGTGTGAGATACAAGTACCAGGGGGATTTTAGCTTCTCCCTTTGGGGCCGCAAGATGGATGAAGTCGGTCCCCTGTTGGTATGCCTGCATCAGCATATCCCAAAGCTGATCCTCCTTGAACTCAGTGGGAGTTCCAAACGGGGTGATGTTGGAGCCGCCCAGACCTATCAAGCAGATGCGGGAATGTAGTAAGCGCGCCTGCTTATGCAGGTTCATATCCAGCTGTTCAAGATAGTCGTTGATTTCAAAATTATCAAGATTACCAATTTGGGCCAATAGATTCGGGTTGATGGCAAGTAACTGGTCGAGAACGATTTTGGCGTCTGCTTTTCTGCCGTAATTGGTAAGATCACCATTGGCAATTAGCAGATCCGCCTCGCGGATGCCGGGGATGTTTGCACAGATTTGCACTGACATATGGACATCACCGAAGGCTATGATTCTCATTGGGAAATCCTCATTACCATAAAGGACAGATACAGGGGGGAGAAACTCTTGACACGAGGGTCAACATGCTTAACATTTTCGCCGACTTTTATGAAAAAAGCAATGGCAGCGGATGCCACCATATGACTGTCTATTTAATTAATATAAGAGGACTTGCCAATGACAGCAAAGACAACAACCCATGAATTTCAAGCGGAGACCAAGAAACTACTGGATATTGTAATAAACTCGCTCTACACCGAGCGGGATGTGTTCATCCGCGAACTGATCTCCAATGCCTCTGATGCTCTGGAGAAATACCGGCATGAGAGCCTGACGGCAGAAGATCCCTTCGATGGCCATGTGCCTCTGGAGATCACCATCAGTCTTGATGAAGAGAAGAGCACTTTGACCATTACCGACACCGGAATCGGCATGAGTCGCAGTGAACTGGAGCATAATCTCGGAACCATTGCCCACTCCGGCTCCAACACGTTTCTCACAGAACTTGCCGAAGCAGCACAGAAGGATGTCAGCCTGATAGGCCAATTTGGTGTGGGGTTTTATGCAGCCTTTATGGCTGGTAACAGGGTGCGGGTACAGAGTCGTTCCTGGGATGGCAGCGAGGGGCATGAATGGGTCTCTGACGGAACCGGTGCTTTCTCCATCACCGAGATGGAAGGATTACGCAGGGGAACCAGGATCATCGTTGAACTGAAAGATGATGCCAAGGATTATGCCACCAAGTGGAAAGTCGAGTCGATCATCAAACAGTACTCAGCCTTTGTGCCTTTCCCTATCAAGCTTGATGAAGAGGTTGTAAATACCGTACAGGCGCTCTGGACCAGAAACCGTGCTGAGATAACTGATGAAGAATATAACGAATTTTATAAATTCATCGGTAACGCTACGGATGAACCGAATTATCGGTTGCACTTCTCCGCTGATGCTCCGCTCATGATCAACGCTCTTCTTTTCGTGCCGAAAGAGAACTTTGAAGTTCTTGGTTTCGGTAAGATGGATCCGGGTGTCAATCTCTACTGCCAGCGAATTCTCATCGATCAGCATTCCAAGAATATCCTGCCGGAGTGGTTGCGCTTTTTGAAAGGCGTGGTGGACAGTGAGGATATGCCGCTGAACATTTCACGGCAGGCTCTGCAGGATAACGCCCTGGTTGCCAAGTTAAGAAAAGTTGTCACCAAGCGTTTTCTCAAATACCTCATTGAAGAGGCGAAAAAAGACGAAGAGAAGTATCTCGAGTTCTGGAAGACATTCGGCATTTTTATCAAAGAAGGTGCGACTTCAGACTATGAGTACCAGAAAGAGCTTGGCAAACTGTTGCGCTTTGAATCTTCCAAATCTGAAGAGGGTAAGCCGGTTTCTCTGGCGGATTACGTGCTTCGTATGGGTGCGGATCAGGATACCATATATTATATTAATGGTCCGAGCAGGAACGCGATCGAGGCGGGTCCGTATGTGGAGATGTTCAAGAAGAGGGATATTGAGATCATCTACACCATGGAGCCAATTGATGACTTCGTGCTGAGCCATCTTGGTGATTTTGAGGGCAAGAAACTGGTCTCTGCCGACAGGGCGGATCTTGATCTTGGCGAGAGTGAAGAGGAGAGTAAGGAGGCGGAAAATGAGAGCGGTGAGAAGCTTGATGATCAGTCGACTGACTCCCTGGTTGCTTGGCTGAAGGAGACCCTCGCAGATCAGGTTGGAGATGTCATTGTCTCCAAGCGTCTGGTTGATGCCCCGGCTATGATTGTCAATCCCGATGGCTATATGACATCTTCCATGGAGCGGGTGCTTGCTGCCAGCAGGGCGGAAAAAGGGCTCGGTATGGGAGGTGACTCCAAGAAAAATCTGGAGATCAACCCCAAAAATCCGATTATCAAAAAGCTCGCCGACCTGCAGAAAGCAGATGCTGATTTTGCCGCAGACGTTGCTTTGCAGATTTACGACAACGCCATGATTCAGGCTGGCCTGATCGTTGATCCGCTGGTGATGGTGGAGCGGAACTACAAAATCCTCGGTCGAGCCCTTCAGGACTGATCACATCCCTTTTCGATCACACCTTAAACATTGCATCAATCACAGCTGTCTGATTATATAGACAGCTGTGATTTTCTATGCCGGGTCGGTCTGGCCGATAGCCTGGCGTGGCAAACCTCCCTGACATTTGGTGTTGAAAAATGTTTGCGGACAGACTATAGAGCTTTTCATTATCCCATAGCTGTGTAATTCACTGGAGAAAACACGATGCCTGCCATGTTTCGACCGTTGATACTAATTTTACTGGCCACATTTACCCTTTCGGGATGCTATAATAAACCAGTACGACATCTGGCTTCCGATGCGGCCCTTGTAGAGGTCGGAGTTTCCGGCCGGGACGATGTGCTGACCTTTCTTGGTGAGCCCGATGAACAATTCGTTCTCGATGACGGTGCAGAGAAGTGGATTTACACCGAATATGAGAGATCTAAGCTTAAAAATGCGCCGGTTGTCGGCAGGTACTTCGGTCAGCCGAACAGTGGTACTGTTATCGTACTGATCAAAGACAACGTGGTTACCGAGTGTAAATATGGCGCGCAACTACAGGACTCCTCGTCCTGGGCGAATGACTTCGATTGGCAAAAGACACCGCAGTGATAGATCGATATAAGACCGCACGGGAGAGGATGGTGCAGGAACAGATCCTGGCCCGTGGCGTGGTTGACCCAAGAACCCTGGCGGCGATGTCGGAGGTACCCAGACATCTCTTTGTGGATGACGCCATGCGGGCGAGAGCCTATGGCGATTATCCGTTGCCCATCGCTTCCGGTCAGACAATTTCCGCACCGTACATCGTGGCATTGATGACAGAGGCCTTGCAATTACAGGGACATGAAACAGTTCTTGAAATCGGGACCGGTTCCGGTTATCAGGCTGCTGTGCTGTCACGTCTCTGCCGGCGGGTCTATACCGTCGAGCGACTCAATACCTTGCTGGCCACTGCCCGAAAGGTGTTTGACAAATTGAAATATTTTAACATTGTCGCCAAACTTGACGACGGCACTTTGGGGTGGGCGGAAAATGGCCCCTATGATGCAATTATCGTCACCGCTGGCGGTCCCGAGATTCCAACACCGCTTCTGGATCAGCTGGCTGATTCCGGCAGGTTGATAATGCCGGTGGGAGACCAGAATGTGCAGGAGCTCCAGCTTGTAAAAAAAATAGATGACAAAATACGCATTGATCGCCTGAGCAGTGTTCGTTTCGTCGATCTTATCGGCGAGCATGGCTGGTAACCAGGTACTTAAGTTTATTTATCTGTAAAATAGCATCCTCCATCTATTTTCAATTCTTCGTTCAACGAATTTTCTTCCCGTGGCCTGACGATCTGAAGGTGTGTGTCGGGCCTCCCTCAATTCAGCTGTACCACCCCTGTCTTCATCAGCCCAACAGGCCCAAGAGGCCAAATAGCTAACTTTTTCTTGTTCTTATCCAATATACTCATTACACTGATATTTCTGAAGTGGTTCATTTTTAAAGGGTTTTCTCCAGCACGAAAAGAGTGAAGCTGCAGCATTGAAATGCAGATTCGCTGTTTTTGGGGATACGGCCAATATAAAAGGGAGGTGGATGAGGTGGAGGAAGTATTGAAAAAACGGCGAACGCTGCAGGAGACCATGAATTTCATGGCAGCGCTTTCTGCCGGTATAGAGCCCATTCTCGGACGCGGTGCAAACAGCATGACAATGTCTGCAGGTCGTAACCTGGGCAGGACATTTTCGGAAAACGCTCAAAAGACTGATGACCTGTTGGAAGCAATCGACGAGGTCAGAAATATTCTCGCAGCAAATAGTTGTCTCTGGGGGTTCGAAACCTTCAAGCCGCTGGGTCAGACTGAGTTGATTACTACCAATGACAAAGGTGAATCACAGATTCTGCTGGTATTCAGGGACTGCATGATTCGTCAGGCGCTGTTTCGTTTCGGTCATAGCCAGGAGGGCTCCCTGTGCAATATGATGTACGGATTCTTTGCGGGTGCTCTGGAAACGATCATGGGTAAGAAGACGACTCTGGAGATTAAACATGCAGGTGAAAATGCCTGTCTAAAGCTGCTTACCATTCAGGGTTAGCCTGGTTTCCGCGGAGATAAAGAAATGAGTAACAGTAAGGTTCGACTCAATACCGAATGGCTGTGTGACTGCGGAGGCTGTCACGTGGCCATCGTAGACCTGCATGAAAAAATCCTGCAGTTTTTAGAGAGCGTTCAGATCCAGAAATGTCCGGTTCTGACCGATGAAAAATTATATCCTGAAGCGGAGATCGGTATTGTCACCGGTTCTATCCGGACAGAGCATGACCGGCATGCGGCCCTTGAGATGCGCAAAAAGTGCAAGACCATAATTGCCTTCGGTACCTGTGCAGTATATGGCGGTCTGCATGGAGCAGGTCTGGCTCACTCCAAAGAAGAGATTATCGATCACGTCTATAAAAAATGTCCAACGACCAAAACCGATACTGTGCCAGCTACAGCTGTCGACGGGCTTGAACAGGTGGTCATTCCAATTGATGAGGTTATCGATGTTGATCTCTACATGCCGGGTTGTCCTCCCCACGCCCATTTCATCTTTGAGGCGCTGACTGCAATTGTTGAGGGCAGGGAGCCGAGTGTGCGCCAGGAATCGATCTGCGGTGCCTGCAACAGGGTGATGAAGAAAACCGAGGTGGCAGAGCTGAAATCCAGTGTTGATGAAGTGATGGATGAAGAACTCTGTTTCCTCAGCCAGGGACATATCTGCCTTGGGTCCGTAACGCTGGACAGGTGTCTGGCCCCATGCCCCAACCACGGTATCATGTGTACCGGTTGTGCAGGACCCACCATGCAGATTCTGACAGAGCCCAACCGGGATCTCAGAACGGAGGTGAGCCAGAGAATGTCGCAACTCACCAGTATCCCGGCAGAGGCTATCAAGGCGCGGATGGAGCAGTCTGCCAAGACCCATTACGCCTATGCGATGGCAACCAAAATGATAGGCAACAAACCGACTTTTTTGATCAGGAAGTGGATTGCGGATGTGGAGGCAAGCTGATGGCAAAAACAATTAAGATTGACCCGGTAACCCGAATTGAAGGCCATGCCCGCATCCTGCTGGAGTGTGATGATGCAGGAAAGGTTGACGAGGCGTTCTTCTGCGTCAATGAGCTTCGTGGTTTTGAGCGTATTCTGGTGGGCATGGAGGCTTCAACTCTGCCCCAGGTTACAGCTCGTATCTGTGGTGTCTGCCCTACGGCGCACCATCTGGCTGCAGCTAAGGCGCTTGATAATGCGGCGGGAATTGAAGTGCCTGAGGCTGGTAAGCTGCTACGGGAATTCATGTATATGGGTCATGTGATTCACTCCCATGCCCTTTCTTTATTCATTCTTGCAGGTCCGGATCTGGTATTTGGGCTTGGTGGCGATGCGGCCACCCAGAACATTGTCGGTATGGTCGATGCAGAACCGGATCTGACCAGAAAAGGATTGAGATTAAGAAGTCTCGGTCAGAAGATCAACGAGACCATCGGCGGCAGGGGGATTCACCCAGTAACCGCAGTGGCTGGCGGAATTTCCTATAAACTGAGCGACGCCCAGTATGCCAAGCTGCAGGAGTTGACCGCCGAGGCGGTAAGCCTGTCCAAAGAGTTGGCGCCAGCCATCAAAAAGCTGTTGTTCAATTTTCTGGATAAGCACCCGGTGCTGCTGGACCAGCTCAATATGCCATCATGGTACATGGGCACTGTGAAGGACGGTGCGCTCAATCTTTATGACGGCGACCTGCGAGTGGTGGATGATTCAGGTGTGGTGCAGGCGGAATTCTCCGCCACCGACTATACCAACTATATTGTCGAGCGGGCTGTGGATAATTCCTATGCCAAAGAGGTGTACTTCGATCTGGATGGCCGGGAGAATTTGTATCGTGTATCCACCCTGGCCAGAATGAACGTCATTGATTCCATCGACACTCCACTCGCCCAGGCCGAATTTGAGGAGTTCAGGAACAGGTTCGGCAAGCCCAATCATAACGCAGTGCTGCAGATGTATTGCAAGCTGATCGAGCTGATCTATGCTTCAGAACGGGCAGATGCGATTATCAACAATCCCAGACTGCGCGACGATACCCGGGTAGCTGCGGATTTTCGTGGCAAACGGGGCGTTGGTCACGTTGAGGCCCCGAGGGGAACCTTGATCCATGACTATGAGATCGACGAGCGCGGTATTGTTCGTTCGGCCAACATGATCATTGCCACCCAGCAGAATACAGCGGCTATCAATCGCTCGTTAAAAGAAGGCGCGAACTCACTCTTTGCCAGTGGAAATGATGAGGCGGCGCTGAATGGTCTTGAGTTCATTGTCCGTTGCTATGATCCTTGTCTTGCCTGTTCAACACATGCGATCGGCAGGATGGAGCTTGATGTGGAAGTTCGCAAGAGCGGAGAACTCATCCGCACATTGAGGAGGGGATGAGATGCTGGAAATGACAATCAGGGAAAAAGGCTGTCGTGGCTGCAGGCTCTGCCTGGAGGTCTGTCCGACAGATTGCTTCAGCTTTGACGAAGCAAATGAAAAAGCGGTGGTGAAGACGGTTGAGAATTGTATTGCCTGTCTGAGCTGCACCTATATCTGTCCCTCTCAGGCGATCAGCCATAGTAATATCCATGTGGTGAAGAACTTTTACAGAAACATCCACTTCAGCCAGAGAATGGAGAAGTTTTTATGATCACAACCAATGAACTCAATCTCACCGACGAGGACTACGATAAGGCCTTCACCGAGGTGTCCTTTCTGCTCGATATGTTTGTCGGTACCATTGAAACATTTGTCGGTAAATCCACTCCGTCTCTGGCGGTGGCGGCGGGTAGAAGAATGGCCCAGAATATGCCCATTCATCTTGAAAGCCCGACTCCGGCGGCTGCATTGGCTGAGTTTATCCGGGTGTTTCGGAATCAGCAGATGGAGATCAACGGTCACGTGGATGATGGTGAAGCCGTGATCTCCTTGCATCGCTGCCCGATCCGCAGTGTCTGTGAGCAGCGTAACATGGAGATAGACGGCCTTACCTGCCAGATGTTTCATTACTATATAGCAGGAATCATGGCAGAACTCACCGGTTCGCCGGTACGGCCGAAAACTGTGGAAACCGGAGAGACCTGTACCTTTAACCTGGCCTTTTCCAGAGCTGTGGGCAGGTAATGGCTACAGCGACTGTTCTGTGTATTGGCAACTCCATTGCCGGTGATGATGGTGCCGGCGCGGCCGTGTATGAGGAGCTAAGGGAGAGACAGCTGCCAGCGGATGTACACCTGAAGTTCTTAGGGCTTGGCGGTATAGATCTGCTGGAGGAGCTGGCTGGTGAAGAGGTACTGGTGGTGGTGGACGCGGTACAGCTCGGAGCTGATTGCGGCACAGTGCATGTGCTTGCCTGGGAGCAGCTGCCCGGTATGACGGAGCGACCGGTCAGCGGTCATGGTATCGGGGTGAAAGAGGCCATTGAAGTTGGCAGAAAATTGTACCCTGAACGGATGCCGCATACTATATGGCTGGTTGGCATAGAGGGGCAGTGTTTCGATCAACTCGGTGAAAAGTTGAGTGAGAGCGTTGCCGCTTCAATCCCTGTCGCAGCGGATGAGGTACTGCAACTGCTAACCTGAAATGGCCCGGCTTGTTCCAGGGTATTGAAAAGAGACGAAAAAGCCAAAAGGGGCAGCGCGCTAGCGCTGCCCCTTTTGGCTTTTTATCGAGAAAACGTTACCCTCTGGTGAAGATCCACTCATCTTTTTGGGAGAGACTTGAGAGATCATCCCGGTAAGTGTATCCACCGAGATTGAAATCCCGGAGGGGGCCAGGGGCGGTAAGTTGTTCGGTGATCATGAAATGAATCATCATGCCACGGGCTCTCTTGGAATGGATGGGAACTGTCCGGTAGTCATCGCCTTTTTTTTCCTTGAAGGTGATAGTCAGCATTCGGCCTTCGAGTCTTTTGGCATGTATGACCTTAGAGTATTCCGTAGAGGCCAGATTGACCACAACCGGTTCAGCGAGTCCGGCCAGGTCTTCGTTTATGTTTTCGGTGATCATATCGCCCCAGAACTGGTAGAGATTTGCCGAATTTTCCGTTTGCAGTCTGGTTGCCATCTCCAGTCGATATGGAGACATCAGGTCCAGGGGACGCAGGATGCCGTAAAGGCCGGAGAGGATGCGCAAATGAGCCTGGGCATGAAGCAGTTGCTGTTGATCATAACTCTCAGGGGTAAGGCTTGAGTAAGCGTCACCTTGAAATGTAAAGAGAGCAGGCAGACAATTTGTTGATGTCGGTTCTTCGACGAAATGTGAGATTCGCAGGTGGGTACTTTTGCGCAGGGTCTCGCTCATCTTCATGAGTTGGCAGAGTTCCGTCAGCGAAAGTTTGGCAAGTTCTGAATTAAGCCTTTTACTGCGCTCTAAAAATACCGGCAGAGTGAAGTGTTCCGAAGCCATCACTGGATTGGACAGTTGACTTCGCTGGGTCTTGGAGGGGGCGGTAATCAATAGCATGCAAGCCTCTTTAACTTGGAATCATAAAGAAAAATGTTTCGGCCGAAATACATTTCGGCTATTACTGTGAGGTGTCCAGTTATGGGCATTTGTCAGTAAGTGGGCCATTTCTGCAGCTGACTGACTGGAAAATGGACCGGCAGATCAGAAGCTAATCTGCCATGAAGTGTACACTTTGTGATGCCGGTTGCCCAGATTTGAATAGTGATTGAAACGGCAGAAGCGGGAAGTCAAAATGGGTA
This sequence comes from Desulfosediminicola ganghwensis, assembly GCF_005116675.2. NCBI lineage: Bacteria > Pseudomonadati > Thermodesulfobacteriota > Desulfobulbia > Desulfobulbales > Desulfocapsaceae > Desulfosediminicola > Desulfosediminicola ganghwensis. Next base: position 5,642,088 of record NZ_CP050699.1, on the reverse strand, counting down.
GCTGGCAGTAAAAATACTTTCAAGGAGGTACTTTATGTCTGAACAACAGGGGAATACAAGGGAGGTGGAAACATTTCTGGCTGAATGGGGACCGGCCGATGATCCGATGAAATCCTGCTTCCAGGAGCTGTATAATTTTGCCGCTGATTTGGCGGAGACTTCGTTGACATTTATCGGCAGGCCCGGGGTGAGCTACTCGCTTCGGCCGAAACACGCCAGGCAGAGCGAGCGTAACCTCTTTGCTATCATTGATGTTATCGATGATGACCCGGCTGAACGCTGGCTGTCAGTTTGTTTCTATGGCGATATGATCAGCGATCCGGACCAGCGTGGTGAAGTTATTCCAGGCGGTCTTTCCGGGGATGACGGCTACTGCTTCGACATGTATTCTCCTGACAGGGAAATGGTGGATTATCTCAAGTTACGCCTGCAGGAAGCCTGGTTGAAAGCTTCGGCGTAGCCTGGAACAGCTTCGGTCAGGCAAATGTGTTAACCGGCCGAACGTGGTGAGATTCATCCCGGTACCTGAGAAGAGTGGTTAGCGCCGTATTGCTGATAAGCTCTCTTCCCCGGTGCCGGGGTGTAACCCGGTCGGATATTGGCAAGGTCGGTTTAGTGTTTGTAATAGTGTGAAATAATGTCTGGTTGAGTTCCACCCCAAGGCCTGTTTTTACGTGACTACGCCTTTACCCCAAGGGCTTAAAGTCAAGAAAATCAATAGATCTCTTCAACTGCGCAAATCATTCAGATATACTGAAAATACGCAATCCCGGTTTATTTACAGAGTATTTTTCCATAGCCTTATACAAACTGAAGCAGAATTGCTGAACAGAGGATAGGTCCCTCTTGTGTGCGATATCTATTGATGATGTTGCAGGTGGGGCTTTCTGTAACAGTTGTCTTTGAGAACATACTGACTCGCAGCTTTACAGGAGGGTGGATGAAAATTGCAGGAACGATGTTGAGAGGCGCTGGCGGGATATTGTCCTGGCTCATGATCGGGATACTGTTTCTCGCCACGTATCAGTCGAGTTGGGATAATGGGAGTGCAACGGGTGTGGCTGAGGGCCAGGCAGCAAATGCAACAGCCCAGGAGGATGGGACAGGAGATGCTGACGGCGGCGATGATGATCAGGATGGTGGCGACACTGATGATCAGGATGACACCGAAGACGGGGATTCTGGAGATGAGCCGGATGAAGATGATGGCGCTGCCGAAGAGGATGATTCTGATGACTCCGGTGATGATGGTGACAGCGATGGCGAGGGTGGCGATGGAGAAGACGCCTTGGATAATCTGAGTGATGACGCCGACAGCGATGACGATTCGGAGCCGAATGATATGCTGGGTATCTGCAGCGAGTCGATGAGCATGCAGAAAAAAATGAGTGTGGATGGATTGTGCAGTACATCAGCTGGGGCGGTTATCAGGAACCGGCTCGGATTTATAGGTGAATTGATACCACTATTGGCTGAGACCGCTGCAGTTGTTGCGGAACTTGAGAGCGATACCGCTGCCGAAGAACGGGGCTTTTCTGTGCCGCAGGAAGAGGGGCATGACCATGAGCAGCAGAGCGCGACGGAAACGATGGCTGATCAATTTGTACCGCTGCCTGAGTATGAAGAAGGTGACACATATGTCTATTCAGATGGGAGCTGGGAGCAGGTTGTTGTTGCAGATAAGGAGCAGGTTGAGTGGCAGAATCATTATGGAAACCGTTCTGTGGGTTCTCCGGATTTCACCTACAAGCGCTCGGAATGGCAGACGAGCACCAGGGTCGGTCTGCGCAGTTTTGCCCAGACTTCTTACCTTTTTGATAAGCCGACCACCACCCTCTGGCCACTCACATTAAAGAGTAAGACCCGTTATGACGAGAAGGGGAAATGGATCGGCAAAGATGGTATCGAGAGGGTTTACGACTCGTTCTGGCGCTGTGATGTTGAAGGGCAGGAGAGGGTAAAGGTGGCAGCGGGAGAATTTGACACCTGGCGGATATGCTGCTCGAGATTCAGGGACAGCTATTCATTTCCCAAATCGCGGGCACGTGAATATAAAACATGGTATTATGCCCCTTCCGTCGGACATTGGGTGTTGCGTACCCGTGATAACCGAAGCTTGAAACCGGACACCAGAAAAGAGCTGGTGGCAATTATTCCGGATTTGCAGAAGATCACCAGGACACCCCAGGCGCTTGTTCAGGTTCAGCATCAATTTCAAGAGGTTATGGAGGAAACCGCCGTGGGGCAGTCTGATCTGTGGATTGCGGCAGGGGGTGATAGTGTGGTCACTATGATTCCGGGGCCGGTCTATGCAGATGAAAATGGCATCATTTGCAGGCAGTATAACCAGGAAGTGCAGGTCGCTGAGTTGACGAGGCACTATCCCGGTATCGGTTGCAGAACTCCGGATGGAACCTGGTATATACCGAGAAGATGAGCATTGGTGGCACAGGCTGCTGTGAGCTGATTGAATTATAACGATTATTACAATTGAAACTGGTTACGAGATAAGGCTGAGTGGTGAGAGACGATGGATGAAGAGTATGGGATGTCGCAAAATGATATATTGGGCGCTTCCCCCAAAACGCTCAGCTTTACAGAGGTTCTGACCTCAGATTGCGTAAGTATCGATGTTCGTTCCCCCAAGGAGTTCCTCGAAGGCTCTCTGCCCGGCGCTATAAATATTCCGGTTTTTGATAATGAAGAACGCGAACTGGTTGGTACCATCTACCGCTTTGGTGGACGGGATGAGGCTATTGATACCGGGTTTGACCTGGTTACCTCGCGACTGAGTACCTTGCTCGCAGAGCTTGAACCCTATAGAGGTGAGAGGATCGCTGTCTTCTGTGCCAGGGGGGGGATGCGTTCCCGCTCTGTTGTGAACCTTTTAAACCTGAAGGGTTATGATGCCATCCAGGTTGAAGGTGGTTACAAGGCGTACCGCCAGTTGGTGCTTAAAGAACTTGAACTCTATAGCGCAGAATGCATAGTGCTTCACGGTCTCACCGGAACTGGTAAAACCAGAATTCTGCAATATCTGGATAATGTAATTGATCTTGAAGATCTGGCCCAACACCAAAGCTCTCTCTTTGGCGGCCTGAACAGATCGCCACGAACTCAAAAAAGCTTTGATTCCTACCTGTTTGCGAAGATAGTCACCCTTGACAAAGGCCCGGTTTTCGTGGAAGGGGAAAGCAGAAAAATGGGTGGGGTTTTCTTGCCGAAAGGCGTGGCGGATTCCATGAAACGCGGGCACCATGTGCTGGTCACTGCCTCGGTTGAGACCCGGGTTTCACGTATACTGGAAGATTACCCGGTAGAAGACGAACAGACAGTGGAAAAGATTGAAGCGATACTCAATTCAATGAGGCGAAAGCTTGGACATGGGCTGGTGGATAGAATGATTGTGCTTCTCAGCCATGGTAATCTCGCCGAACTGGTGCGCTTGCTGCTCGTTGAGTACTACGATAAACGATATGGCAATTCCATGGCGCGGAACATGTTTGAGTTGGAGCTCTCCTCCGAAGATATTCCGCTCACTGCCGAAAAGCTCCTCAATTACCGTAATTCGCTGTTACGCTGATTACCGTCCCTGTTAAAGAGAGAGTCGGAAAAACGTATTTCCCATTCTCTCCATCTGGTCTTCCAGCAATTTCGAGCTGGCAATAATCGCCATAAAAAACGTGTCGTCTCGTGTACCGGTTGAGTTGACACTGTATATGTTGCAGGAAATGTGCTATGTGTGCAGTGGCACGAGGTAACTTGCCGAATAGTGTAGAATAATCAAGGATTAGAATTTCATTAATAATGTGCAGGATAAAAGCTGGGGGGGAGTCCGGTGAGAGGGATGAAAAAGAAAGCAGCAGGAATCGGTAGTATGCGGGAGCTGGTTGTGGCGCTGTTTGCGGGCCTGTTGGTGATTGCCACTGTGGCTGGTGCAGCAGTGGCCAGTAATGAAAGAGTGGACAATCAGTTGCGTTTGGCAGTCTTGCCAATCCCGGATGTTCTGCCGATTTATGTGGCGGAAGCAAATGGATACTTTGCCGAGGAAGGTATCGTGGTGGAAGCACTGCCGGTGGGTAGTGCCGTGGAGCGTGATCAGTTGATGCAGGCTGGCAGAATTGACGGCATGATCAATGAGGTTGGTGGGGCGGCGCTCTTTAACCGTGACAGGGTGCAGATGAAAATTGTCTCCTATGCGCGTGTGCCAATTGATGAAGCACCCCTTTTCAGAATACTCGCTGCGCCCGGCAGTGAGGTGGCGAGCGTAAGCGATCTTGCCGGAATACCCGTGGCGGTCTCAAAAAATACAGTAATCGAGTATATCACCGGTCGTTTAATGGCCAGTGAAGGTGTTGCTGCACAGGATATCAAGTTCGCCTCGGTGCCGGTTTTGCCAGAGCGGATGCAACTGCTCCTCGCTGGTCAGATCAAGGCGGCGACTCTGCCTGATCCCCTCGCTTTTGCCGCGTTGCAGGCGGGTGCGGTGGAGGTTACCAATGATCTGAAAGTGGCAGGGTTGAGTGCCAGTGTCATCAGCTTCAGTGTTGCAGCAACCGACGAGAAACATGCGGCTATAGAAAAATTCATGCGGGCCTGGGACAGGGCCGCTGCGGATCTGAATGATAATCCGGACAGATACCGGGAACTGATGCTGGCCAGGATTCGAGTGCCTAAAAATGTTCAGCAGTCGTTTCGCATTCCACCTTTTCCAAGGGGACAGGTTCCAAGCAAGCTGCAATGGGATGATGTTCAGCAGTGGCTGCTTGAGAAGAAGCTGCTTGAAAAAGAGGTGAGCTACGAAGACTCGGTAACGGAGAAGTATATTAACCGTCAGTAACTTTGATCGGGTGTAACATTGAGGGCTGAAGAGGTAACGTGCAGCATGTGCCGGCAGGGTGTGAGATGATTGAAATAGAAGGATTAGGCTTTTCCTATGGAGATGGCAAACAGATCTTTGCCGACTTCGGTCTGGTGATTGGCAGCGGGGAAGCCTGGACGATTATCGGACCATCCGGTTGTGGTAAAACCACGCTGCTTTCCATAATAGCCGGGATGCTGAAGCCGGATAAGGGTGTTATTCGCATGGATGGCGAGGAACTGCTCCGGGCCAGGCCCAGAACCGGGCTGGTGTTGCAGGATCATGGCCTTCTACCCTGGGCCACGGTGAGAGAAAACACCGAACTTGGACTGAAAATCCGTAAATTTTACGGGCCAGACGGTGTTCACAGCCCGGTTGATATGGAGACCGATGAGAAAAAGCTTGCAGAGCGGATTGAGTATTGGCTGAGCTGGCTAGGCATCAGTGAGTTGCAGCAGAAATATCCTGCCGAACTCTCCCGTGGGCAGCGGCAAAGGGCGGCCATTGCCAGGACATTGGTGCTTGAGCCGGATCTGTTGCTGATGGATGAGCCGTTTTCCGCCCTGGATGCACCGATTCGGGAAGAGCTGCAGAAGGTTATGAACTCGTTCCACCTGGAGTCAGGTCTTACCTCCATTACCGTTACCCACGATATTGAGGAGGCGGTGGTGCTCGGGGAGAAGATCCTGGTTCTCGGTAACGATACCAATCGCGAACCGGTGGTGATAGAAAATAACCTCACCGGCAGGATCGACAAACGAAATGATTCTGAATTTCTTGAGCGTTGCCAGCAATTGCGAATGACCATCGGCTCGAAGACAGTCACCCAAAATTCAGCAGTACAGCAGTAATTATGAAAAAACCAGTAACCCTTGGTTCTACATTGATCGGTCTCGCCATGTTCTTCATGCTCTGGCAGATAGGGGCGATGCTTCTTAACAGACCTATTCTCCCTTCTCCCCTGGTGGTGGTACCGCTCTTTTGCCAGACCATCTTCGGTGAACTTGGCCTGCATCTTCTGGCGAGTAGCGCGAGGGTCCTGGCCGCCATCTTTATTGCCACGGCACTCGCTGCGCCGACGGGGTTGCTGCTTGGGCAGATGCCGCAGGTGGACAGGGTGGTGGCGCCGCTTATCGCGATAATCTACCCCATACCAAAGATCATCTTTCTGCCTGTTATCTATGTGGTAATGGGCATAAGCGATTTTTCCAAGATAACACTTATTGCCATTATCATTTTCTTCCAGATTCTGGTGGTGGTGCGTGACGAGGCCTCCTGTCTGAGAAAAGAACTGATCCTTTCCGTACGTTCACTGGGGGCAGGGCGAATGGCATTATTTCGATATGTTTATCTGCCGGCAACGCTTCCAGCGGTATTGACTGCTCTCCGGGTTTCTGTGGGCACTGCAATCGCTGTACTTTTTATCGCGGAACAGTCCCTGACCCAGTATGGTCTTGGCTACTATATCGTGGTCGAAACCTACCAGGTGCTGATGTATCCGGAGATGTATACCGGTATCCTCGCCATGGGATTGCTCGGGGTGGCGCTCTATTTTCTCATCTACTCTATCGAGTTGCGGGTAAGTAAACATCTCTACCTCAGGTAGGAGATTGTAGTTAAGATAATTGTAAAGGAATGAAACGAATTTGATGAACGGTTCAGAATCTAAATTATACCTATGGTACCTGGCGATGCGGCCCAAAACTCTGCCAGCGGCGGCGGCTCCTGTTGCCGTAGGCAGTGCCGCGGCCATAGCCGATGGCGTTTTTGCTTTTCTACCTGCTTTTGCGGCGTTTTTCGGGGCACTGCTGTTGCAGATAGCGGTTAATCTGGCCAATGACTATTTCGATGCCAAAAATGAGATCGACGGTGAGAAACGGCTGGGGCCGGTGCGTGTCACCCAGAGCGGGTTGATCCCACCCCGTCAGGTGAAGGGGGCAATGGTGGCGACTCTGGTTGCCAGCGGTCTGGTTTTCTGCTATCTCACCCTGGTTGGCGGGCTGGTAATATTTCTGGTGGCTGTGGCTTCAGTGCTGGCGGCCCTGGCATATAGCGGGGGCCCCTATCCGCTGGCATCCCATGGACTCGGGGAGTTGTTTGTCTTTATTTTCTTCGGGCTGGTGGCAGTTTGCGGAACCTATTGGGTTCAGGCGCTGAGCCTGTCCTGGCTGGTTGTGGTGGCATCTATCGCGCCGGGCCTGTTGATTTCAGCTATCATGGTGGTCAATAACCTCCGCGATATACCGACCGATGAAGAGGCTGGCAAGAGGACTCTGGCTGTTCGGCTTGGTAGAATGAAAACTATTACCCTCTATCGTGCTATGGTGCTGGTTCCGTATTTTATGATGGTACCGCTCGCCTTTGCCGGCGTTGGATTTTCTGTGCTGTTTACCTTCTTCACCCTGCCCATGGCAATTATGCTCTGTGATGAAGTCCGGGGTATCAGCGGCAGCGACCTCAACTATACCCTCGCCAGGACGGCTAAGCTTTCTCTCTTCTTCTCCCTCCTCTTTGCCGCTGGCTTAATCGTATAACAGAGAATAATTACGCTTTCCCCCCTCGAATAAACGGGATCATGGTCGCCATTCCGGCAATAACAATTGCCAGGGCGACCATGGCAGTTTTCAGATCATCGGGCAGGATATTGATGTTTGAATAGACCTGGAAATTGTCAATTTTTTCAATCATCGAACCGTTCTTGACATAATACTCGGCAATTATTTCGGCCCTTTTAAATGGCCAGAGTGTATAGAGTGAACCACCGATCAGTCCGATAAGAAAGCTCACGGTCAGGTCGTGAAATCGCGTCAGCGCATATTCGATAACCCGGGCAAAGCTGAGCAGCCCCACGACAATGCCAAGCGCCATTGCGGCCAGAAAGCTAATGTCATCCAACAACAGGCTGCTTATTCCTGCAATTGCCGAGATGACAGTGAAATACTGGCCAAGTAGAATCAGCACCAGTGAGCCGCTCACTCCAGGGAGTACCATGGCGGATATAGCCAGTACGCCACAGATAAAGATAAACGCGAATTCACCGGAACTGTACTTGCCTACATAGCTCAAAGGCGCGGTAGCAGCCTGTTGCAGCGACTGGCCCGATTGGGTACTGTCACCGATGAATTCAGTTTGCAACAGTTCAGATTTATGCAGGGCTTTCTGGTACGGGTCGACTGTTGCCGTTATTGAAACAGTGAGGATAATACCGATTAAGGCAGGCAGGATAAGTGCGATATGGCGTCTCTTGATCATCTTCCAGGGCACAAGTATCGAGACGATAATCAAGCCGAAGAAATAGGCGTAGGTATAGACAAAGTGATGAAGCAGCAGATGTTTCATCAGGGCTGACATGCTAAAGATGCAGACCAGTGCGCCCAGGGCAAGAATAGACATGAAGGGATAGTCGTTTTCCTGGAGGTAGCGCCAGAGTCGTGTTCTGTTGTCTCTGGTGAATCCTGACCGGAACAGTTGGCTGATAAGCGACAGCAGGGTGCGAACGGATTTGGGCCCCAGTTGATTAAGAAAGTGGATCAGCCTTTCATAGACGCCAAGGATCAGCGCAAAAGTGCCACCGGATACTCCAGGTATAAGATTGGCGAGGCCAATAAGGAATCCAATGCTGAAATTTTTGAGTGTCTGCATAGTTGGGCTGGCAAGTTGCATTTGTCGAAGATGAAGGCCGGCTGGAGCAAAAAAGGCCTGATAAGCAGCAATTATAATGTGGCAGGGCAGCTACTGGTGTAAGTGAAAAGTTCAAAATTGCTGGTACTATACTCAGTTGAAAAACGAAGGAAAAGTATTTTCTCAGGAGATCATAGCGAGGTATTGGTAGAGCAATATTCGCGAAAATACGTTTTTTTATGCACAAAAGGTGGACAAAACACAATCTGTTCAGGATAATAGCGGGTGGATAAACTGTATTTGAGTGTTGTATCAGCTAACATGCAGCTGGTGCGGATGGAGCATAATCTTGTGTGTTTGGCAGGTGTTACTCAATAATTGGCAGCACCCTGATGAAACATCGCAAACGGAGGATATATCCTTGAAGTTACTGATTGCTGAGGATGAGTATACGACTAGACTTACCGTGCAGGTAGTTCTCGAACGCTGGGGCTACAAGGTCGATGGTGTTGAAGAGGGTACCGAAGCCTGGGAGATACTGAAAAAACCGGATGGCCCCCAGATTGCGATTCTTGACTGGGAGATGCCTGGCATAAACGGCGTGGAACTCTGTGAGAAGGTAAAGATGCTTGAGCGTGACACTCCGGTGTACGTGATCATTCTTACTGCTCGTGATGCCCAGAATGATATCCTTCAGGGATTTGATGCCGGAGCTGACGATTATATTACCAAGCCTTTTGACGAGCACGAATTGCGAGCCAGGGTACGGGTCGCGGAACGGTTGGTGTCGATCCAGGAGGAACTCGTTATCTCAAACAACGAGTTGCGAACAGTGCTGGATCATGTCGAAATGCTTCAGTCGAACCTGCCAGCTTGCACAATATGCAACAAAATCAGGGATTTTGATGATTCCTGGCACACAATGGAGGAATATACTGAAAAGAAAGATGATCCCCGTTTTCAGTATACCATCTGCCCAAATTGTCGTATTGTCTGAAGCTTTGGCAATTCCGGGTTTCCCTGAAGCGACTGGCTGCTCTTATCCAGAGCAGCTGATGAGTTGTATCCTAAAACAAAAAAAGCGGCGGAATCATTTCTGATTCCGCCGCTTCCTCACGTCTGGTGTATAGCACCAATCAACGCGGGTTACTCAACGCATTTGCCTCTCATGTCAAGAGCTGGCGGTCCGAGCCAGGTGCCCTTGAGCAGCATGTTGAAGTAAACCCATTTGAACATCAGCTTGGAAATGTGGTTCATCTCAGTGTCTTTCAAAAGACCGAGTGGACCTACCGCTGGCAGCGGATAGTTTCCGGTGAATGGCTGAGTGTCGTAGTTGAAATCGATGATGTAGGCTTTCCCGAAGCCTGATTCAATGAATCAGACCGCATGCCCGTCGGACCGGGCATGTTGTTCACCGCCTTCGATGTACGCCATAATATTCTCTTCGAGAATATCACCCTGGAAGTGCGCTACCGCACCAGCCTTGGAGGTAGGAACATCAGTTCCGTCACCAAGTACCCAGACATTGTCATATCCGGCAGGCTGCAGGGTGTGCTTGTCGACAGGAATATATCCCATCGGGTCGGCGACATCTGAGTCGATCATTGCATCAGCACCGAAGTTGGGCGGAATGGAGACCAGCATGTCGTAGTTGACCTGGGTTCCGTCCCACGCCTCGATAATCTTCTTCTCAGGATCTACTGAACCGAGAGCGAAGTTCGGGGTGATGTTAATGTTTTTCTGCTCACACGCCTCGGTGAGAATTCTGGTGGCAACAGGCTTGGTGAAAGCGCCGGAAAGCGGAGTGACAAACTCGATTTCGACTTTTTCACGGATGCCCTGGGTGTGGAACCACCAGTCAGCGAGGAATACAAACTCAAGAGGAGCAACAGGACACTTGATAGGCATCTCTGCTATATTCACAACGAGCTTACCGCCTTTGAACTGCTTGAGAGCTTTGTTCAGGGCGATGGAATCATCGTAACGGTAGAAACCGTGAATATCATTACCCCAGCCTTCTTTCAGGCCTTCAACTTCTTCAGGTTTGATATCACAGCCGGTGGACATGATCAGGATATCATAGGAGAACTTACCTTCGGTGGCAGTGGTGATTTCCTGCGCATTCCAGTCCACGTTGGTAATCTCGGAGATAACAAAGTCAATTCCGGGATTCATGAACTCTTTCTTGGTTCGCCTGATATCCTTTGGTTTATTGATGTCGAACGGTACGAAGAGGTAGCCTGGCTGATAATCGTGATTGTTATCACGATCGATGATGGTGATAGACCAGTCATCACCCAGGTGGTTCCTCATTTTGTTCGCCATCATGGTGCCACCGCAACCGGCACCGAGAATGACTAACTTCTTCATGACGTTGATCGCCTCCTTTAGGGCAGGTTTCGAACAGGGACGGTTGTTGCCGGCCTGTTCTGTATAGTAACTTCGAGCGATTGACTGTTATTATTTTTTCTGCATGATCTGAACACAGGCACCCATGGACTGAAGCATCATAAATGCTGCGCCAAGTGATTTCTGGACATCCGGATTCATGAGTTGTTTAACAGCTCCAATAGGTGATACTGGCTTGATGTTGTTAAGATTAATAGAGTTCATCACTTTGATGATCTCTTCAGCCTGTTCCTCGGAGATGGTGAATTCCTTGACGTTGGAAGCGGCTGCTCCCACAACTTTGATGATACCACCAGAGTTGTCGATGGCTTGCTGCAGCTCGTTAAGCGCCACAATTACCTTCGGATAGACAATCTTGGCGACAGGCATGAGATCGTCTGTCAGTTCGATACCGGCACGGAGGAAGCCAAGAGCTTCGTTCATGGCAGGTACACTGATCAGCAGATTTCTCAGCAGTGCCTCGAAATCGGTGAGGGTAACGGCTCCTTCAATCTCGTAAAGGAATTTGATGAGATGTGGGTAAACCTGATGGGCAATGGGCTCGATGTCGCGACACAACTCGTTACCAGCCTTCATTTTAAAGAGCATGGAGTTAATGTCGTTGACACTGATCAGCAGGTTTTCGACCAGGCAGTCAAGATCCTTCTCATTGTATTTGCCATCGAATTTGGCGAGCATTGGGACAGATGCAGAAACAGCCGGTTGTGCGGAAGTGGCGGGCACTGGCTTTGCGTCCTTAAAAGCCTGCACTTCTGATTTCAGCGACTGAATTTCGCTTGCAAGGTTGTCCAACTTTTCCAGAATCAAAGCTTCGTTCATCGTTTCATTCCCGTTCGTATATTTTCCGTAACAACTCTTCGAGTGCAGTCTCGCACTGCACATGTAATCTAAATCTGTCGAGCAATTCGCGGGCCTGGCACCAAAAATCCGGCTCCGGAAAACTAAGGCCCGGTTCTGCATATATTCGATAAAACTTTGTTGCACCAACTGAAAAAAATGCTACATTGTCGGATGCGACAAAGTCGTGCGCGACGTAGTGGTACCAAATGGAGCATATGCTAACATAAACCACTTCGTTCGTATACCTCAAAATACATACCAATGCAAAAAAAACGGCGTTTAAAACAGTAAAGGCATATTGGTATCACCAATAATGCTATTACTGGTAAAGGCTTACCGTAGAATTATCTTGAATTGGTAATATGTTCCGACCGTTTCTATTTCTGGAATTTCGAATACCTACAATGTAGTAGTCCCGTAAATTTCGGCCTGATTGGCGTGTCAGATTTGTCTCTGATTGGTTGATATAAACCCAATGATGACCCAATATTATCCATCTTTTGCTGTTGAACCTGGTTGGGAAGGCAGGGGTGGTGTTGTGGCGATTGTGCGGTATTTTTCTATGGCACAATGTATCGATGGGGACTGTCGAATACTATCCTGACAATATTTGATTCAAGACATTAAAAGACCTGTTGCTGTCTGGTCGATAGACAAGACCTATTCAGAAGGTTTCTTTTTGGAGTATAAACGGGAAATTTTCGTTAACGGTGAACGGCTTCTATACCTGCTTCTTCAAATGTTGCCATTTCTCGCATTACCCGTGCTGCAAGTTCTATCATATTGATGGTGAGGGCTGCGCCGGTACCCTCTCCGAGACGCATTTCCATGTCCACTACCGGGTGAAGATTCATGTGTTGCAGGGCTGCGATCTGCCCCTGCTCCACTGAGCGATGTCCAGCGATAAGGTATGGACCGACATCAGGACAGATCTGGTAAACGACAAGTCCGGCTGCTGTGGATATGAGTCCATCCAGGACAACACATTTGCCATGGGCTGCGGCTGCAAGAACGCAACCCGCAATGCCGCAGAGTTCAAAGCCGCCTACTGCGGCGAGAATCTCTATCGGTTGATGAGGCTTTAGCCTGTGCAGGTGGAGTGCCTTTTCAAGTACCTCTATCTTTCGCTCTAACCCTTTGTTGTCTACCCCTGTGCCGCGCCCGGTCAGCTCCGCCACAGGAGTTCCGGTAATAAGAGAGATTATCGCCGAAGCGGAGCTGGTATTGCCAATACCCATTTCACCAAGGCCGATTACGTCGCACCCGCCGGCATCAAGTATTTTAGAAAACACTTGCGCGCCTACCTCCATAGCCGCAACAGCTTCTTCTATGGTCATGGCCTGCTGCAGGGTGAAATTGCTGGTACCCTCCCGCACCTTGCCATGAATGAGCAATGGGTGGGCGGCGAATTGCCCCTTGACTCCCATATCGACCACTTTGAGACTAATGTCAAACTGTCGGCAAAAGGCATTGATCGCGGCTCCGCCATCGAGAAAGTTTTCGACCATTTGTTTGGTTACCTTGGACGGATACGCGGAAACACCTTCCTCCACTACTCCGTGATCTCCTGCAAAGACGACCATCTGTTTATTCTCGATGCGAGGCATGAGGTTGGACTGGATGGCGGCAATCCTGACGGCGAGTCGCTCTATCTTGCCGAGGGCCCCAAGAGGCTTGGTCTTCATGTCAATTTTCTTTTGAGCTGCTGTCCGTATTTCTTCAGACAGCGGCTGAATCTTCCGGATGAGATTGGTCAGTGGCAGGGAGAGCAGGGAGTTGGCGGCAGACTGGTTGCTGGTAGAAGGAACGGCCCTGGCAGGTGGGCCGGGTGAAAATGTAGTAGACGTGGTTGTATCTGAGCTGAAATCGAGAACATATTTCAGCGCGTTGCCATCTGCTATTGCGGGCATTACCGAGGCAGCGTCTTCAGCCGTTAAAAACTTTTCAATAAGAAGGAGCAGCCCTTCCCCGTGCAGCCTGCAGAATTTGACAGCCTCGAACATGTCTGCCCTGGTAGGGCCGTAACTGCCAATAAGCTGATTTTCTTTATAATGTAGTAGGTTCAGGAGGTTTGTGTCCAACTCCTCATTTTTCTTGAGGCCGGAGAAAAAACCAAGTTTGCCGCCTTTTTTCAACTTGGTGATGCAAAGTGCGCAGGCGATCGGGCTGTCACAACAGTTGATGGCCAGATCAAAATCGCTATCCACGGTATCTTTCACCACGGCAATTTGGTGGGTGGAGGTGAATGGTGTCGTTTTCGCTATCTTCTCTTCACTTTGTTCGATAACAGTAACCATGCAACCCCGGACCTGGCAGGCCAGGGCGGTGAGGAGTCCTACGGTTCCACCGCCATAAATAATGACACGTTCCCGGCCTGAGATGTTGAGCGTTGCCAGGCAATGGAGAACACAGGCGATGGGTTCGGTAAAGACCAACAGTCTGGGATCTTGTATGCCTTCTGCCGGTATGAGTGAACGGTTGGGAACATCAAGCCAACTGCTGAACCCCCCGTCAGAGTGAAACCCGATGATTTTCATCTCTTCACAGAGGTTATCTCGTCCGTTGAGGCAATAGCTGCATTTCCAACAGGCCTGGCCCGGCCAGATGGTAAACAACTCACCGCTGCTTTCATTGATCGCCGCCACTTCATGACCGAGTACTCTCGGCAGTTTCAGATCGCGATGACCACTTTTCCACATCTTGGCATCTGTGCGACAGATGGCGCAATAGAGCACCTTGAGCCGGATGTGGCCCTCAGTCGGTTGGTCAAGCTGCTTGGGGTTGACGCTTGTCGAGGAAAGCTGTTGTATCGCGGTGAGTTGAATTCGCTGTTGCATGTCAGGGAGTGTATTCGGTTTCGGTAATGGTTAGCTGCATAATCCTGGCATCCGGATAACCATTTTCATGTAGCTGTTTCAGGTTCTCTACAACCAGCTGATACTGCTCAGGGGGATAGACACTGGCTTTGCTCATCTTGCAGATTTCAATGTTCTCCTGCCTGAAGCGGAAGTAGCGGTCGGCTTCTTTAAGGACCAATAGCTTCATCAGTTGAGAACCTCGCTTTTCAGTTTCTCAAGACGGGAAAGGCTGGCCTCCCGGTCACTGCTTTGGGCTCGTACCCACTCATGCAAAAGCTGAAGAGCCTTGCCGCTGGTAAGGATGGCATCGGCCATTTTGACACCCTCTTTCATGGTGGTACAGAGGCCACGCAGGTGGAAAATACAGGCGCTGTTTAAGAGGATTGCGTCGCGTTTCGCCCCGTTTATCTGACCGGCAAGCAGCGCGAGCATCTGTTTTGCTGCTTCCTGACGATCTGTCTCGGGAGCAAGTTCTTCAGGCTGATGTTGTATCAGGCCACAATCCTCTGGGGTGAAACTGAATTCTGTGAGCGTACCTCCATGCAGACGGACTCCGTAGGTAGTGCCGCAGACGGACGCCTCGTCCATCCCCTTATCACTTCCCTCAATTGAGCCGTACATGACCATTGCGTCAAGATAGCCGATGGAGTCCATCACCCTGGCGACAGGCATCAGTAATTCACGGGAGTAGACACCGCGCACTCCATATCTGGGCAGGGCGGGATTAGCCAGGGAGGCTGCGATATTTAATGGTGAACCGAAGCGAATCTGTGAGAGTATTCTCCCCAATGCCAGGGGGTGAACCTGCGGGCTCATACCGTTAAACAGGCCAAGCCCTGTGGTCTCGATGGAGTTAGCGACAATATCGACACTGCATTCGACATCGACCCCGAGACTTTCAGCAATGTCCACTGTTCCGCAGGTGGAGGAAATGGCCCGGGCGCCGTGACGGGCAACCTTTACGCCACCGGCAGCGGCGATAATTGAGGCGGCAGTGGAGATATTGAAAGTCTTAAAACTGTCCATGCCGGTACCGCAATTGTCAACGACCTCGTCAGCACAACGCAGGTGAGTTTTAGTGGTGTCGAGGTCGTAAATCGCTCGCCATCCACCGGCAACCTCGGGAGCGGATTCACCTTTGGAGGTGAGGGCTGCGAGAAAGGCGCCCTGCTGCATCTCGGTTACCTCGTTGTTGAGTACCATGCAGAAGGCTTCATAGGATTGAGCTTCGCTCAGGTCGGTCTTGTTAATAAGCTGACCGATGAGTCCCCCGAATTTCTGGTTGTTATCAATGTCCATGAGATTTTGTCCGGCTGAAGGTTGTAAAAAAATACTGACCGAGGTGTGATGCAGCCCGGGACAGCTCTGCAGTATCAGCCTGGCAGGGATGAGAGGAGGGACCTCATAGCGGATTCTGGCAAAGCAGGTGGGTCCTCTCTCTGTATCTCCTGCAAGCCCTGCCGCTGCATTAAAAAAAAAATGCCTCGGCGGGATCTGTCAGGCAATACAGAGAACTCCAGTGGAACTCTGAAGGCGACATGAACATATCGCCTGCGGGCAGGCTTTCTGACTTACGGATTAACCTGTTGCGGCCACCTTCCCAGAGCATAAGCTCCAGTGATCAGCCGAATAGTTCAGGGCATGGACATTGACCGGTAACTGGTGAAAAAAACGGTTCGTTGCCCAGCCGCAGCAGACTCCGCTTACAGCAATGACTGGCTTGTGCCGGATTTGCACCGGCTTTCCTATTATCCCCGGTGCCTGACTGGTAATCAGGCCCGGACGCACCCGCTAGCTTTCTATATACCTGTGCCTGGCAGTGCTGGCAACAAGATATCTTTTGGGGATTGTTGCAAAAGGGCATCTCCGTGCGCTATGGTGCGTTTTTTAAAGCAAGGGGCAGGGGAATTTTTTTACAGGAGGGTTGACGATGTCTCTGGATGACTACTCAGATGAGTTTATCATAATGGCGTACAGCTATGATCGTTATGGTGTGATGGAAGCGCCTGACGGTTTCGGCACCAGGACCGGGGATTGTGGTGATACTGTAGAATTTTATCTTTTGGTGGAGAACGAGCGTGTCGAGGGGCTCACTTTTCAAATAAACGGCTGTCTGAATACATTTGCCTGCGCCAATACTATCAGCTATCTGGCAGAGGGGTGCCAGTTAAGTGAATGCTGGGAGATTACGCCGGAAAAAATTATTGAGTACCTGAAAACACTTCCAGCTGACCATCATCATTGTGCAGAACTGGCTGTCGGCGCCTTTTATCACAGCTTGAATGATTATACCGGTAAAAGACGGCAATAAGGGTCGCGGCAGGAGCGATAGAAATACGGCAGCCAGTCCTCTCAGATGGGAATGTGTTCTTTTTTTTAATGGTGACGAATGACTTCAGTTAGCGAACGACCATTACCGGGATGTCGCAGCGGGATAGTACCCGATGGGTGACACTGCCCAGAAAAAGACCCTCAATGTCACTCAGTCCCCTTGAGCCCATGACTATCAGATCACATCCTTCGTTATTGGCAATTTTGCAAATCTCATCACCGGGGTGAAAGGCAGAGCTGATGACTTCGTTATAGGTAATTCTGTGATCGTTGAGGTAGTTGCGATACGGTTTGAGAACGGTATCCGCCTCTTCCTTCTGGGCGTTAATAGCTTCTTCGCGTGGTTTACCGGTGATAATGGCAGGAATAAGCCCGGTAATGTACACCAGCACGATTTCGGCCTCCATTGCCGTGGCCAGGGCGATGGCATGCTCTTTGGCAGTTCTGGATGTTTTGGAACCATCGACGGGGAGCAGGATCTTGGTGAATTTTTTCATTGCGGGGCCTCCTTGGTGATAGGACCGTTGCGGTACGGTTGCTGCCTGAAGTGGGGAGCCGGTCGTGCAAACAGCTGGAACCGGATGCAGATCGTGAGCAGCATCATGAACTGTGCTCATTCCTTTCTTTTATTGTATTGGAGGGGGGGAGAGGATGTCAAACCCCAGAAGGGGCTGCAGCCGGGAGGAAAGAACGTGCAATAATCGGCAGGTACAAAATATTCTGTATTGTACCTGCCGATTATCTGGCCTTGGTCAGAAGTTCTTACCAGGGTAGGCAAATCGTGTGGCGCTTCAATTAGTTTTTGAAGCTGTGGATGGGGGCCGGAATACGGCCGCCCCAACCGATGAATCGGGAAGACTTACCGGTATTGCGCAACTCCATGATCGGGCTGGCACCAAACAGGCCGCCGAAGCTGACATGATCACCAGCTTCCATGCCGGGGACAGGGATGAGGCGGGCTGCGGTGGTCTTGTTGTTGATCATGCCGAGTGCCATTTCATCGGCGATAATGGCGGAGATGGTGTCGGCATCAGTTGACCCGGGAATGGGAACCATATCAAGACCAACAGAGCAGACGCAGGTCATGGCCTCAAGTTTTTCCATACAGAGTGCGCCCTCGCCGACCGCATCGGCAAGCACGGAATCTTCCATCACCGGAATAAAGGCGCCGGAGAGCCCGCCGACATTTTTAGAGGCGAAGATACCGCCTTTTTTCACCGCGTCGTTCAGCATGGCAAGAATAGCGGTGGAGCCGGGGGCTCCGACCGCGTCAACACCGAGAATCTTGAAGATCTCGCCGACGCTGTCGCCGATAGCCGGGGTTGGGGCAAGAGAGAGGTCAACCACACCGAACTCGATACCGAGGGCCTTGGAGACCTGTCGGCCGACGAGCTCACCGCAGCGGGTAACCCGGAAGGTGGTCTGTTTGATCTCTTCGGCGATTTCGTCAAGGGGCAGGGGTTTGGTACCGTTGTGATCCTCGATCAGTCTCTCCAGTGACCTGGCGATAACGCCGGGACCGCTGACGCCGACATTAAGCACAACGTCAGCCTCTTCTAGTCCGTGGATGGCACCGGCCATAAAAGGATTGTCGCCGGGCTGATTGCAGAACACAACAAACTTGGCGGCGCCGAAGCCGTTTTGCTCTTTGGTTTTTTCGGCGATCTCCTTGATGGTGGGGCCCATCATGGCCAGAGCATCCATGTTGATACCTTTCTGGCTGGTACCTATATTGATGGATGCGCAAATTTTATCAGTCTGGGCAAGAGCTTCGGGCAGCGACTTGACGTATTCATGGTCGGTGGCTGTCATGCCTTTTTCCACCTGGGCAGAGAAGCCACCCAGGATATCAACGCCCACTGCTGTGGCAGCGCGATCAAGAGCTTTGGCAAGTTCAACAAAGCCGTGCTGATCAAAGCCCGAGCCAACGAAGGCGATTGGGGTGACGGAAATACGCTTATTAACGATGGGGATGCCGAGATTTCGACTGATCTCATTGCAGGTTGCGACGAAATTTCCGGCAAATCTGACGATCTTTTCTTCAACTTTTCGGCAGGTATCCTCAACATCGGTGCCACGGCAATCAAGCAGGTTGATACCCATGGTGACGGTGCGCACGTCGAGATTCTCTTTCTGAATCATCTCAACGGTGGCGAGAATCTGGTCTGAACGTAACATGATCAACTCCTGGTCGTGAAATGTGAGGATTAATGCAAAGTAACTTCGTGGGTTGCCTGAAAAATATCATTATGCTGCATCATTACTTTCAGGTCGGTCTCTTCGGAGAACAGAGCCAGCGACTCCTGAACGGTGGCAATGGATTCAACCTGGGTGAGATCGAGTTGCAGCACCATGGTGTACTGGCCGTCGCGCAGGGTCGTTGCGAGGTCACGGATATTTATATTGTGATGCTGGCAGAATTTGCTGACCTTATGTACCAGACCACTCTTGTTTTTACCCTGAGCAGTCATCACATAGGTGTCTGGAGGAAGCGGCATTGATGCCAACTCGACATGCTCATGCATCACTTTGATAGCGACCTCAAACTTGACTGGAGTGTTGATGTGGGAAATTTCCGCATGCACGTCTTCAGGGGTGACATCCTCGTCAAACGTGGCGATCAGGATCATGTTCAGATAGCCGCAGAGTACAGACTGGTTGAGGTCTGCCAGATCGCCGTCGAGGGTATAGATTGCTCCGGTAATATCGGCAATTACCCCGGGTCTGTCTTTTGACATAACGGAAATAATCATCTGCTTTTTCATGGAAGGTACTCCTGTCCGATAGGGGAAAGAAATTGATAAGCGTCTCGAAACACTGTGTGACGCGGAGGATGTAGATTATCTAGATGGACAGACAATATCGCACTGTTTTTGTGATTGAGCAACCCAAATATTGCAGAAAATGGTTTTAGATAGTTGGGTGAGGTTGTTTCAAAAGTGAAATTGAACAAATGTAGTTATAATCGTAATTACCAAACGTTGAAAAAAATCCATGGAACGGAGCATAGAAAGACATAAGAGGCAAGTTATGGTGATAAAAAGTATTCTCGGGAATCGGGGCAATGTACTGGTGGTAATGGCGTTGTTCAGTTTCCTGGTTCTTTTGAGTGGCTGTGGGCCGGCAAAAGACTATGCCAGGGTAACTATGAACTGGCAGGTTGATCAGGAGTTCAAGAGCGGAAAACTCCAACCTGAATATCGCTATTATTTTAACGGTCCCTCGGGGGAGCCGACTGCTTTGCTGGCATTGAGAAAAGAGTATCAGCTCAAATCAGAGTTCTGGCATGAGTTCAAGGTGGGTGGTCAGCTGAAGAGCTGGGTGGAGAATTTTCCCGGTAAGTTCTGTGAAGTCGATGATATAGAATATATCCAGATCAAATATCGCGGTATGGAGATAACAGGTAAAAACGGTGAGCGGATCGGTATGCTCTACACAAAATACTATTACGTAGTTGCCTGGTGGGGTGAGGGCAATCAGATCATCGTCACCCAGCCGGAGCCGAGCGGGGGCCAGCGTGGAATCTGGTCACTTCGCAGGAAGTGGAGTTATGATTAACAGGGGCGGAAGTCAGGTGCGAGTCGAGTGGTTTGGAGATTTCTATACAATCGTGCTGGCTGAAAAGGAAAAAATTATATCCGAGCTGTTGTTGAGAGGCGAGAGGCGACAGCCGGGATACATTCAAGCCTATGGGTGTTGAATGTCACCAGCATTATTCCTGGCGGGAAAAAACCGGTATCTCCTGTGCAGGTTATACCGGGTGCCGAACCATAGCAGAAGATACCGGGGACCAGGTCAGGGCCTGGCGGGGTAATGAGCAGAGCAGCCCGGGTCAGGCTGTGTTTTCTTCATCACCCCTGATTCCTTGTTTGAAATTTCGAATTCCCTGTCCCAGAGAAGATCCTATTTGCGGCAATTTGCCGGCACCAAAGACAATCATTACCAGCATCAGGACAATGAGTAATTCCTGGGTTCCAATTCCGAACATCTACTCTCTCCTGTTATCTGATGTGGGGGGCAGGCAGTCCGAGTATCGGACTGCCTTGACGTGTGGCTCAGGGTGGATTAGCCCGAATTTCTCATCAAGAAAGTTTTCCGCAGATCGAGATACAGGCCGTGGTGCTGTATTAATCTACCGCCCATGGCCTGTATCGAAGAGTATGCGGAAGAAATCTCTTGACCGGCAGGGTGACCTGTTTTGACCTGAAACGAAAAACACTCCGATTTTCAACTCAACTAATTCATTGTGTGTCAGCAATAATTTGAGATTCAGATCAAAAAAGTCATGAGAAATCCGGCTTAGAATGACTTGGTCAACGTCAGGGTAACCATTGAGCCTTCTGCGGTATTCCTGGCTTCAAATTCACGCAGAACCCGCAGGTTGGCCTGTATCAGGCTGGGCAGATGCATCAGGTTGATCTCGAGCCCCAGTGCCGCAGCTCTTTTGCGTTCGTCGGCAAATGTGCCCGGGCCGTCATCGCTGTCATCTTCGAGCTGCCAGTAAGCACATCCGGCAATTCCCGGTCGTACCAGAAAATTATCACTGACGTGGAACATTTTACCCAGGCCGTATTCGACCACAAACTCGGAGCCGGGAGTCACGCCCGTGTCATCCTGTTCAGTATTGACGAGGGTTCTCGTCAAGGCACTGAAAGAGAGCGTCTTCTGTTCGTCGAAGAAGTACGTGCCGCCTAAAGTCAGCATACCGGACCAGTATCCCAGACCTGGAGAGGCTGGCTTATGCGCGTCATACTCTCCTGTAGGTGCTATTATCGCCAGCCCGAGAGAAGCATCCCAGCGCTTGCCGTGCCAGCCAAGCGCGAACGGCTCAAGGACTATATCTCCCATCGATAATGATTTGCTGTCGGAAATGCCAAAGTCGGTGATGCTGATATCCTTTGAAACCAAAGGCACAATGAGGTTATAGGTGTAATCTGCTCCCAGAATTTTGATGCCGGTAACATGGATAAAACGGTGAACGCTGGAGAACACGTCAAGATTGAAGTCGAGGCCGCTGTTATCGCCACTATCGTTGTTTGTCTGGGTAGGATTGTACCAGGTGTTATAGACTCGGTAATGGAACCCGGGAGGGGGCATGGAGGCGGCCATGACGCCCTCGCCGCCGAAGGGATAATGAGAACCTGACGTTGCAGCAAAGGCTCCTGCAACTGAACATAATAGTAGGACGCATAAAGTAAGTGTGGCCAACAGTTTGGTGATTTGACGCATGGTTCATCTACCTTCCTTGAAATGATTATGCTGCAAATTAAGCCGGATCGGTAAACACTGTTCTTTAGCGATTCCGGCACGAAAACCAGTATTCTCATTTAGACATTGCTTCGAGGGACGGCTCGTCTAGCGGGTTCATGTATCTGATTGTTTTTTCAGGCGCTCAGTCCATTCCTGCAGCTCTTCTCCCGAAAGTGTTGGCTCAATTTTCGGCTGGGGCTTTGTCAATTCCGTGGAAATGGTTTTGAGTTCAGACGTAATGCGGATTTCCTCGGCAAGATTCATCCCCACGTCGGTCATGATCAACATGGAGCTGACAAGAACAAAAGCAACAATCAGTTGTTCTTTGGGGTTACTGTTACTGTTACTGTGTTTTTGTTGGGCCATATATTTTTCAGCCAGGTTTTAAGGAATCTGATAAACGCTTCTAGTGGCTTGAGCGGGCAAAGATAGCGGCACCATGGGCGGTGAACAAAAAGGGAAGCCAATATCACCAGGGCCAGTAGAAAAAACTGCGGGATATTCCCTTTCAGATCGAACAGGGTGCCGAATATTTCATAACTGGATATTCCAGGATTGCGGTACATCAGGGCAACGAGGATCGCTGCCAGGGCCAGGCCGCGCTGCAGCCACTTCAGCAAAGACCTGTAGCGAGATATGGCATAGGGCTTGGCGCCACCGATTTTGCCCATACACTCCTGTGCGGCCCCAAAAGGGCAGAACCATTCACAGTAGGGATTTTTGCCTGACGCCGTCAAAGTGAAAAGGATCCCACCGAGCAACAGATACCAGTAGAGATGGGTGTGCCAGTCCGGCCAGAACCCGAGCAGCATCTTGTTGATAAGAGAAATGGTCAGAGGATTTGTATAGATAAAGCCGAGGGAAAACATGCCGGTCAGCATGCAGAACCAGCGTAATTTTTTCTTGTAGCGAAACGATTTTCGATGGCCGATGAAGCCAAGGGCAAACAGCGCCAGCAGCACGATTTCCGGCAGACCGAATACAATTTTTGGCGGTGCCTGCGCAGGAACAGAAAAATTCAGGTTCTTTTCGGCCACCAGACGGCTCCCGCGCAGTGCGGCATCTGCAATCCCGCGGGAGGTGTACGTCGCTCCGCTGACAGCATCAATATCACGGCCGAGGGTAAACGGGTCCCTAAAGCTTTTACCGATCAGGCCGGAGAAAAATCCGTTTTCCTGAACCCGTTTAAACCAACTGGGAGTCTCACGATGGCGGACAACAGCCAGACCGACGATCCTGCCCTGCAGATCGGTTGCGACTGCAAGGTTCATCGGTCCTCCGTAGCCGTTCCCTTCTCCGACAACGATGTAGCCTATAACCTGTTCTGAACTATAGGCCGCATAGCTTCCGCTTCGGGTTTTTTCAAGGCGCTCGGCCTCGGGCATCGCCTGGTGAAGATAAGGCTCCATGTCCCCATTTTCACGGTTGAAGCCGATCATCCAGGCAGCAATGATCAGCACGATTGTTACTACGGCAAAAACGCGTTCTCTTTTTTTTCGCCTGTCGGGTTGAGCCGCTCGTGCTGCCTGGTATCTGGCCCTGTGACTGCTGTCCGCCTGGGTGGGCGTTTCAGTGAAGGATTCAGATTGCATCGTGTTGTACCGCTGTTTTGCCTTTGTTATAGAGTGCCTGCATTTTTATTGCGGACAGTCGAAATCCTTCTGTGCCACAGTGCCGTGGAAGATATGGAGTCAACCTGTTCAGGGTTACTGGTTGGAAATCATCCTGCCTCGAATGGAGCGTCGAACGATAACCGCCATGATAATGATCGGCAGTCCCAGAAACACAACACTCAACCAGGCAGCTCGGGGCTCACCTTCATTAAATGAGGAGATAAAGGTTTGTCCCAGAAACATGAAGGTTACAAAGGACAGGGTTGTAAGGGTCAGTTCATGCCAGACTAACTTGACACATTTTTCCTTGAGCAATGAGTAGAGGAAAAACGCTCCACCGCCCATGATAAAGCCGAGCAGCACATACCAGAACCAGTTCCAGCTAACGATACGCATGATATTCTCCTTTCTTTATGAGCGTGATTTGTCGAGACCGAACAGGGGAATGTCCATCGGATTGACATCCCATGGAGATTTCTCCTGTGCAGGTTCCTGACCGTAGCCAAAGACATCATCCAGCTCGCGTATGGCATTGTTAAGAGCAGGTGCTTTGGAAATGGCGATGCGAACCAGATCATGCATGACCGCTTCATCGAACTTGGTAAAAGGGCAGACGGCCTGGCAACGACTGCAGTCCGGGTCTCCGCCGAGCATATAGGAGTAGCACTTCTTGGCATCCTGATACCAGCCCTTGATCCCTTTTGCCTGCCAGGATTTATCGCCGCCCCAGAAAGGTTCGCTGTCTTTCGGAATTGCTTCAGACGGACACATTTCAGCGCATTTTTTGCAGGCCTTGCAGAATTCGAGAATTCCCGCGTCGATCGGCTTGGTTTCTGCCAGCGGAAGATCTGTTACGGTCAGCATGACTGTGCGGAAATTGGTACCCCACTGCGGGCTGACTAAAATGCCGGCACGACCGTATTCGCCCAGTCCGGCCATGACACCGAAACCGACGGTGCGGCCAACGGAGCCGGTATGGCCGCCGTAGTGCTGGTAGCCGAGGCCGCGCAGGAATACGTTGATGCGATTGGAATAAATATTGGCTCTGGAATAGGCGGCGGTATTGGCAGATGCCCAGCTCATGCGGTCGGTGTATTGTGCCATCCACAACGATTGTGGAATGACTGCGCAGATGACCCACAGGTCCTTGTCGGGCAGGATGAAGGTGCCGTCCCCGGCATCGTAGCCTTTTTCAACGTTTTCAAAGCGGACGGAGCCGTACAGGAGCTTTTTGGTTCTTTTGTTGAGCTTGACAAAGCCCATGTCGGCTGCGCCGAGGATGCGTCCGGCCACCCGTAACATGCGAGAATTTTCCTCAGGAGTACCCTCGTACCGAGGGACTCCAAACTGATCCGGGGTATAGAACATGGTCGGATGTTCCCAGCCGTTGAACGATTTGATATCGGGACCGGTCCATGAAGGGGCGATTGAACTCAGCGCGCCCCAACCCCAACAGTTGGCATCTCCCAGGGCACGGTCACGAAGAGAATAGCCTGGAACGTTTTTTCTGACCTTCTCTGTTGTCGAGGCAATGTTCTGGGCATGGATTGCCATGTATTCCTCTGGCTTATCCCAGCTTTCAGGGTTGAACAGGGTTTTATGGACGCCTGGAAATATCTCCATATTGTCCCAGTCGATCTCCACGGTTGGTTCATCGACCTCCTTGACCCACCAGGGCAGACTACGTTCCGCATAAGGTGAGGCCATCATCTCATCCACATCGGCAAAGGATGATTTGGACGTTGAGCCAAGCCCGATAGCTCCTGCACCGACGACTCCGGCTCCCAGACCCAACATCTTCAGGAAGTCTCGCCGCCCGACTGTTGAGTGATAGGTTGATTTTCGCGAACCCGATTGGCTCATGTTTATACCTCCCATCGTTTAAAAAAATACAGGGATATTGGTTCCCTGCGCCTAGATCGATTTTTGGGAGTGTATATTAGAGGGAGGGGGGATTAATAAAACACCCCTACGGGTGATTTTGCTTTTTGATGAAAGTCACCCAAAAGGGTGATAGACCGGGAAAAGGAAATTTGCGGAGGTTTTTTTCAGGATGAATACGGTGGAAGCAGACTGAGTTCTTTGGCTTTATTGATCGCCTGTGTCCGGTTGCCGACACCTAATTTGCTGTATATTCTTTTGGCGTGTGTTTTCAGAGTGTTGACGGAGACAAACAGTTGCCCGGCTGTTTCCCGATAACTCTTGCCTTTGGTCAGGTAGCTCAGGACTTCTACCTCACGCGGGGTCAGATCGAAAAGAGGCTGCTGTGCTTTTAGAGAACAGCCGGAACAGGAAATTCTTTTTAATAATACATTGATGAAAGACACGGTTTCGCAATCAGCGGTGATCTGGACCAGCTGCTTCAGCAGCTCATACAGGGCCCGTCCCTCTCTTATGAATATCTGGCAGTAGTTTTCAGGTGCGACCAGGGCTATTGCTTTACCCAGACTGTGCAGCGCCCGTTGCTCACGGCTGAGCAAGCGATGGGCTAAAGCCACCTGGATCAGTACTTCGGATCGAAACAGCAGGCTGGTTTTTTCGTCACACTTTGCAACGAGCTCATTGAGTAGGACAAGTGCATCCTCCGGCCTCCCTTTTTCGATGGCTAGTTTGGCGGTAATGAGGTGGGTGACGTTTGAGTAAAAGGTCAGAGGCTGCTGGCCGGTGCGGTAGATTCCCTGAAAGTTCAGTGGGTATAGATCAGGATATCTTTTTCCTGCAAGATACTGCTGATCGTTTTGCGAAAACGACCTGTCAGCCAGGTCGGGCCGGCCACTCAAGGTTTGAATCAGGGCTTTACAGGATCTGGCGATAATGGTCACCGCACGTGAAGGCGCCAGGCTGCCGATGGTGGTGCTCATCTCATTTATTGCCGCGATGCTTTGTTCCGGTTTCCCCTGATTGAGCAGACACCGTGCCAGGGTCAGATAGGCATCAACGATTGAAAATACGTCGCCATCTTTGCATACTCTTTTCAAGCCGTGCCTGAGGTGTTGTTCTGCCTGAATAAGCTCGCCGGAATGGTAGAGCAGTTGTCCCATGACCACATGGGCAAGGCCGGAAAAAGGAACTTCTCCGTCGTCACCCGTGCTGTAGTCAACCACCATTCGGCAGGTCTGCAATGCTTGTTCCAGTTGCCCATAATCCAGGTAAAGTTTGGTCAGAGCGATCGAATCCATAAAAAAGCAGAAAGGGAGATTTGCCTTCAGCGCCATTGCGGCGGCGTGTTTGAAAATCTCTATTGCCTCACTGTGGTTGCCGCTGACCCTGTGGCAAAATCCGTAGCAACCGAGAGCAAGGATACGCCAGAAACTCTGCCCCTCGTCAAGCCTGGTCAGCGCGTCGTTCAAATGGACTCTCGCTTCGTCAACGGCAAAGAACGATGCACTGCGAATCCCCTTGATGGCTGAAAGAATCCCATGTTGTGCAGTTTCTTGTCCAGGCTTGCAATCTGCTGGTGGCCTGAGTTGTTTTTCAATGCGTCGCAAGCATTGATCAAATGCTTCAAACTCCCCCATTTCATGAAGAAAGAACAACTGATGCAGGGTCAGGGCCGGAGGCAGATAGTTTGCGGGAACTTTATTGAACCACTGGAGGTAAATGTGGAAATCCCCCCGGGCCAGAATCTGGTCGATGTTCGTCTCCAGACGGTTGATGACCTGATCATAATCCTTTGCTTCCAGTGCGTGATCGATGGCTTCTTCCCACATATCATGGGCCATAAACCAATTTGCCGCTTGTCGGTGAAGATGGGTGAGCTGTTGTTGGTCACCACTACGCAGGCGGTTATTGAGCATTTGGGCAAAAAGATGGTGATAGCGGTACCAGCAGCGGGAATTGTCCAGGGGGATGATGAACAGATTGTCCTTTTCCATTTGCTCAAGAATCTGCTGGCTGTTGGTAATTCCAAGCAGGTTGTCACAGATATCCGCATTCATCCGTTTAAGAATAGAGGTCCGAATCAGGAATTCCTGTAGTTCTTTTTTCTGATGGGCAATAACTTCACTTATAAGATAATCCGTGATGTGACGATCCTCGCCTGACAGATTGTCGATGAATGCATTGGCCTCCGGGAGGTCCCTCAGGGACAGGGCGGCAAGTTGCAATCCCGTAACCCATCCTTCGGATTGTTTTTCCAGTCTGGAGATCTGTTCTCCTGTCAGACTCAGCGCCATGGCACGGTTGAGAAAGGCGCAGGTCTCCTCTGTGTTAAAACGCAAGTCTTCGGTTCCAAGCTCATTGAGCTGGTTTTTAGCACGTAGCCTGGCAATTGGCAACGGGGGGGCTGTACGGCTGATGATAAGCAGGTGAAGGTGTTGTGGCTGGTGGTTGATTAAAAAACTAATGGCTTCATGTATCTCCTGATTTTCGATCAGGTGGTAATCGTCAAGGGCCAGGATGAGAGTATGGCCTGCCTGTTCGAGGTCGTTGATCAGTTGTGTAATTGCTGAAGTTATTATGGCTGGAATTGGTGATTTTAGAAGGTCGAGGGATTTTGTGGCAATATCGGGCACAATACGGTTCAAGGCTGTAAACAGGTAGCTGAAAAAGCGTTGCGCCTCATTGTCGTTTTCATCCAGGGATAGCCAGGCAGCAGCAGCTTTTTGCCGGCTGAGCCAGGTGCTGGCGAGGGTGGTTTTCCCGAATCCGGCTGGTGCACAGATCAGAGACACCCTGGCCGTGGACGACAGTTTGTCACTGAGGCGTGGCCTTGTAACAGTCTCGCCCGGAAGATGAGGTCTGTGAAATTTGGTTATCAGCAACGTGTCCATATTAAAACTTGCCATTTTCGGTCATCGACTCAATGACAGCTGCTTACTGTATGTTTAGCCAGAATTTCGAAGCACTGCAGTGCCTGGATCGACTGCTTCCCCCAGCCCGGTAAACGTCTTTGACCATCTTTCCCTTTTCAATCATCTCGGAGGCGGATTGTACTGTTTGGTGTTTCTGTGACCAGGAACTTGATCTTCCAGATTCACACATGCATATCCTGGAAGTGTTCAAATGAATAACCTCCTCAACCCATTAAGCGTATTTTCCGGGACAAATCCATGATTAATTCCAGGAGACTGGTTTTTTGCACATCTACAGGAGGGAAATCGGCTGCCCTCTAAAACGGTCGGGATTCCTGGAAAAGTCTGTTGTGAGATCTTACCTGCCAGCCCCATTACACAAGTTGGTTCAAGCTGGCATCGTCATATTGATACTGAGACTGCAGGGAAGTGACAGAAGTGCATTGAAATTTTCGGAAAATACATTTTATCTTCCGAAAGTTTCAATGCAATGGACGCATACGGCTCTATGATAGTCTGTAAAAAGGGGTGGAGGATCCCACCCCTTTTTACAGGCTTTATTCGGCAGTCCAGCCTTGTGGCAACCTCTCCTGCCAGTTCGCAGTGTGACATCCGGCACAGATAAAGTTTGACGGCTTATGGACACGATGACATTCGTAGCAGTCAGGCTCCTCAAGATGCGAGTCATGAGGGTTCTTATCATATTTTTCTGCAAAGTCTTTTGTTTTATCAGCTAACGTTTCATAAGAATCATGGCAACGGAAGCAAAAATCAGAGTCATACTCTCTGGCAGGAAGGGGATCGTCATATTCCCCCCTGTCCCAGATTTTCTGTTCGTAAACTTGAGTCTCTTCCGTTTGCTCATGACAGTCTATGCAAGACAGGCCAGCCTCGGCATGGGCGTAAGCAAGCAGGGTTATATCACGTACACTTTCAACATAAGGCTCGATGATATGGCAGGACCTTGCACACGAGGCGTCCGCCGACGCCTTGCTGAATACGCCGCTGAAACAGACCAAAAGCGCTGCCGCCAGAAAAGTTGCCGCCTGAAGTTTCACCAGGTCTTTAAACATGATCAACATCACACTTTTATTGATGGGATAAGTTTTTCAGGATCTTTTCCTGCTGCCATGAGCCCTGCCATCCTGCCGAAAGTCAGACAACGGCCGTGTCCGATTCCCGGGCAGATGGTCGGATAATCGTTTGCAAAAAACTCACCCTGAGCGGCACCTACAACATACAACCCTTCAATCGGGGTATCATTTTCATCCATAACCAGGAGGCTGCTGTCGGTTCTCAGGCCACCGCACATGGTGAGCAGGGTACTGGCGAGTTTTCCTGCATAAAACGGAGGATTTGCTATCGGGGTCAGCAGTTCCTTGCGTTTACCGTAATCCGGATCATCCTGCATTTTATGCAATTCATTGTAACGGTTGATGGTTGCAACCAGCTTCTTGACCGGCACATTCATCTTCCTGGCGAGTTCTTCGATGGTGTCTGCAACGAGGACTTTTCCGTCCTTGATATGCGCCTGCTGGGTCATTTCCTCCACTTCCTGATTCCAGCCATTACCCCACGGCTGCCACATCTGCCCATAGAACAGTCCGCCTGCGAGATTTGAATCCACCTGCTCTTTGACCTGATTGGCCCAGTTCTTATCGTAAATGGTCCAGGCGATTCCCTCCGGCTCCAGTTCCTTGGTGCAGCTCTTGGACTGGGTATTGACATCCTCGTTTTTAAAACGTTCACCATTGGCGTTTACATGCAGAAAGCCGTAGCTTGCAGCTCCCGCCTCCAGGTGAATTACGGCTGCATGCGGCTCATGTTTCTGCATCGCGCCACCTGCCTGCATAGCCATGATCATACCATCACCAGTATTGCACTTATTGGGAAAGTAGATCTGGGCGTCAGCATTCAGGCTAAATGGCGAGAAGCGCTCGACCATCTCATTGTTGGAAGCATAGTCGCCAGTGGCAATAATGACGTTTTTTGCATTTATTCTGGTGTATTTGCCCGGCTTGCCCGCAATGATCCCGGCCGCTCTTCCCTGTGCGTCTTTCAGAATCTGCACCGCGGGGGTTTTGTACATGAATTTCACCCCTTGGGATATGGCCTCTTTTTCGAGTACAGGCAGCAAGGTGATGTTGCCAATACCCTTGGAGTGTCCATAAACATAGGAAAGGTCGGCATCTTCTTCGTGGAAGAAATGGGTGACCGGGAACTCCGTGTAGTCTGGCCCTTTGTAATAGCCTTCCCACATGGTCACCTCAAGCCCGTGCTTTTTACCTATTTCTGTTGCCCAATCCATGCAGCCGCCACTTTTTCTGGCGAAGTCCCAGAGAAGTTTTTCATCGACACGTCCCTGTGCCCAGGCCACCCAGGCACGAATGATCTGCCGGTAGTCATTTTCAATGCCGAGTTGTTTCTGCACATTACTGTCAAAAGCAGTGATATGCCCTCCACGTGCTGCCCAGCTTTTGTTCTTTTCCACCAAACATACCCTGGCACCCTGCTCTGCTGCAGAAAGTGCCGCCACTATACCAGACAGGCCCGCGCCAATAACGACAACATCGGTTGAAACCGTTTCTTTTATTTTGCTGGCAGGAATTGGCTTAGCCGGTTTTTCCCAACTCCATTTGCTTTCACATTCACCAACGGCTTTTGCTTCTTTTTCTTTCGCGCTGACAGCGCCGGGAAAAGCTGCTGCGGTAGCCAGTGTTGCCGCACCAACTGCGCTGGTTTTGAGAAACGTACGTCTTGAAAGATCTGTTTTCGTATTCTTACCCATCCTCATCTCCTGTTGTTTTTTTGTCAGGGCATAGGCCCAGCATTGATTGAGACTGGAGTTGCAAATTGAGTGCCATTTGCCATATGTGCACAATAACAGGTTTTTAGGGGTTTTTGTGTGTATGGCGCCTGTCATATATTCTCAACTTGAGAAAACGATTCTCAAACTGAAAAATTCTGTTAT
Source organism: Desulfosediminicola ganghwensis (assembly GCF_005116675.2). Lineage (NCBI taxonomy): Bacteria > Pseudomonadati > Thermodesulfobacteriota > Desulfobulbia > Desulfobulbales > Desulfocapsaceae > Desulfosediminicola > Desulfosediminicola ganghwensis. The sequence continues at coordinate 5,610,541 of NZ_CP050699.1, read as the reverse complement.
GTTAATTTCTTATTAACAAAAACAAGGGACTGAACCAGATAAGGAAAAATGCGGATGGATATGAGAGAATTACATTTGAAAGACCTGCTCAAAGTTGATTCGGAAACTAAAATCATCTCTTTTCTTGATCAGCGGGTACTCATAGGCGATTCCATATCTCGCGGTCTCTTACGCAAAGAACTTATTCAGGTGTTCGGGGAGTATGGAGCTAAAAACGTACTGACTCGCTATGGTTATGCACATGGCTGGAGGACAGCCGAGATGCTGAAGAGTAAATCCCCCAAACTCTTTCATGCAACAAAGGGCGGAGCACATCTGCATATGCTCTATGGTCTCGTCTTCACCACAGCGATCTCCGAGACTGACGGTGAAAGCGACCAACCCCTTATCCATTCACGGCTGGAACATTCCTATGAGGCAGAGCAGCACCTCATGCATTTCGGGGTGGCAGATGAAGCCGTCTGCTGGACCCTGACTGGTTTTGCCAGTGGCTATGAATCCTTCAAACGTCAAAAGGATGTCTATTTTCTGGAAACGAAATGTATTGGAAAGGGTGATGAATATTGTGAAATGGAAGGACGTTATGCAGAAAAATGGGGAAGCACCTTGCAAACCCAGTTGCCATTCTATGGTATGGCTTCAACAAACGATATTCTCGAGGAACTGACCTCCCGGATTCGTGATACTGAGCAGCAACTTAAAAAAACCCGGCATAGCCTTGAACATCTCGAACGAAAGAGGACTTTTCTGGAGGGGATGGTTGTGCGCAGCAAAGCAATGCAGGATGTGGTTGATCTGGCCTCCAGGACAGCCCGTGTCAACTCTCCTGTCTTAATCACCGGCGAAAGCGGTGTGGGGAAGGAGGTCCTGGCCCGCTATATCCACAACACCTCCTGCGGTGGAAATAAGCCCTTTATTGCAGTTAACTGTGGTGCATTTTCCGAGACGCTGCTGGAGAGTGAACTTTTCGGTTACACAAAGGGAGCGTTTACAGGTGCTGAAAGAGATCACAAGGGCGTTTTTGAAGAGGCGGAGGGCGGCACACTCTTCCTGGATGAGATTGGCGAAACCTCCCTGAAAATGCAGGTCAAGCTGTTGCGGGTGTTACAGGAAAAGGAGATCAGGCGTATAGGGGAGAACGGTGCGCGAAAGGTAAAGGTTCGCATTATCTCCGCAACGAATAAGGTTCTGACAGATGAGATTAAAGGGGGGAATTTCCGCCAGGACCTCTATTACCGCCTCAGGGTAATAGAACTGACGATTCCCTCCTTACGAAAAAGAGCAGCAGATATTTTGCCCTTGGCCCATTGCTTTTTAAAAGAGGCAGCCCATGAGATGCAATCCGTGGCAACCGGTTTCTCTTCCGCTGCCGCAGAATCACTACTTCAATATAACTGGCCCGGCAATGTCCGTGAATTGCAAAATGTAATTTACCGAGCTGCCGCCCTGTGTGACAGGGGAATGATAACCAGGGCGGACCTGCCTGTTGAGCTGCGGCAAGCAGAAGACTCCTATACCGGTTCAGAAGGTTGCAGGACTTTAAGGCAATTAGAAAAAGATCACATTAAAAGAACACTGGAACTGGCAGGGGGCGACAAGCGGGAAGCGGCAAAACTGCTTGGGATCGGACTTGCAACCTTGTATCGAAAACTAAAAGCGCATTAGCTTGCCGGGTAAATGGGGAGAGTGGTCTTCTCCGGGTAGCAGCTGTGATGGTGGAATTGCGAGATTGTTGCAGCAGCACGAGGCCATTCCGCAACAATCTGTCATGCATATTCCCGACCACCAAAAGGTATCTTCAGTTTTTGCATCCTCTTTCTCAGAGTATTGGGATTTATGCCGAGTATCTCGGCCGCGCCTCCTGGGCCACTTATTTTGCCACGACAGTGCTGGAGAACATTTCGTATATGCCGGGTGTTGATTTCATCCAGTGAGAGCAGTTCGGTTTTTTGCTCATGTTGCGACTTTTCGCTGCTGTGCTCTGGAAGCTTTGCCAGCCCTCCATCCAACACCTCGAGCAACTGCTCTTTGATCAGCTTTTTTAAATAGCCGTCCTTTTCCTGTTCAGTAAGATACCAGCCGTCATCCTTGGGCAGGTGTCGGGCCAGGTCGACTGGACTGGTGTTGTTTAAGGTGAGTGCCCTTTCGACAATGTTTTTCAGCTCTCTGATATTTCCCGGCCAGGAATATCGCTCCAGTCTGTCCAGCGAGTTGCTCTCAATTTGAATTTCGTGGGAAAGCTTCATTCGTTTTGCATACTCCTGAGCAAAGGTATGTATCAACAGGGGGATATCTTGTTTTCTTTCCCTGAGTGGCGGTAAGGTGACAGGGAAGACATTCAGGCGGTAAAAGAGGTCGTCGCGGAAGCTTCCATCCTGCAGCATATTTTCGAGAGGTCGATTCGTTGCGGCTATAATCCTGACATCCACGGCTATGGATTTGCTTCCGCCAACCCGTTCCACCACATGCTCTTGTAATACCCTGAGGAGTCGTACCTGGGCCTGCGGTGACAGTTCTCCCACCTCATCAAGAAAAAGGGTGCCGCCATCGGCCTGTTCAAACTTCCCCGGCTTTGTCGTCAGTGCTCCGGTAAAAGCACCTTTTTCATAACCGAACAGCTCACTGTCCATGAGGCTTTCGGGGATTGCACCGCAGTTTACCTTTACATACGGTTTACCGCGCCTGGGCGATACTCTCTGAACAGCATCGGCTATAACCTCTTTGCCGGTTCCGGTTTCACCCAGGATGAGCACCGGGATCTCCTTGCCTGCAAGCTGTTCAACCATTTTGAGGGTATCCCGCAAGCCACCATCCCGGCCGATGATTGCCGTATCCCGTAACAGTTCGACCTCTCCCTCCAGCTGCTTTCTCTTCTCGTCGAGTCGCTGCTGCAGCATCTTTATTTTCTTGTAGTGGAGCATATTGACCATGGCAAGGCTCAACGGAATTCTGGCCAGGCTAAGCTTGTGCAGATGCTTTTCGCAAAAGCAATCCACCGTTTCTCCAATCAGGGCGAAGTGGCCGACTGTCTGTTGGCCGGCAGTGAGAATGACAACCAGGTAGGCACGATCCCCGGTTGGAATGTACTCGGCAATTGCCCGCTGGTGTTTGGCGGCCAAACAGTTGTGGGAAGATGTCGGGGAGTAACTGATCAGTGAGCATTGCTCGTGTTCCATGATGATTTCAATATCTTCATCATCCATCGGAATGATCTGGTCCAGTTCATGAAAATCCCTGGATGTTACCAGGAAATCCAGCTGCATAGAGCGCATTTCCTGGTTGTAGCGGTGAAGTGAGATGCCCACCAGGGGGAATTCCCTGGAGAGAAAATCATAGATAGCCCTGAGTGACTTGGAGAGTTCAAGGCTGTTGGATATATGGATCGCTAAAGTACGGAAAAAATCGTCATCTTTCATAAATAAAATCCCTTTAAGAGTTAAAGAGTGTGAGAGATTACCCTATTTGATACATCTTGTCCAATAGCATTTATATTCACGAAATAGCGTAATGTCAACGGTTGTCTGATCTCTTCGACAACCTATAGGTCTGTAATTTCAGGATAAAATGTTATGGCACACCCTTTGCTCTAAAATCGATGTGATCGTAAACAGTTCAACCGAGAGGTGATGGATATGGAAGCATCTGAGCAAGTGAGTGAGAAGCACAGGGAAGCGATGGTGGACGAGTTGCAGGAGATGTACAGCCTGGACGAAGAGCTCTTGAAAGCACTCATCGACCCGCACGATGAAGATCCGGTCATTTATTGCAAGCTGGGGACGCTACTGATGCAGCAGGGGCGGCTGGACGATGCATTGCAATGTCTGGAAGATACGGTGAATTCGCGTCCCGACTATTTCGAAGCACTATTCAACGGCGGCCTGTGTCATCTGCATCTGGAAAAGAAAGAACAGGCCCTAATCTGGTTTAGTAAGGCTGCGGCCCTTAAGCCCGAGGACTGGCAGGTGCAGTATGTCACCGGGGAGATTCTCCTCAATCTCGGGCGTGCAGAAGAGGCGTTGCCATATTTCAGGGGCGCATATGGTGTTCATCCAGCCCATTTCGAGACACTCCAGGGGCTTACCATAGCACTCTTCAGCATGGAACGTTTTGAGGAGGCGGCATGTATTTGTGATGAAACGATGAGGGTACACGGTACAGCGACTCTTCCCCTCCAATTGAAAGGAGACGCTATGCTGGCCCTTGATAGGTACGAAGAGGCGGTGCGCTGTCACATCGATTTATGCCGAATTGACCTGGATAGCCGGGACTTCGTGGTTTCCCGGCTACAGATTCTGAAAAACAGAGATAAGCAGGCGCATGATGCCTATGCCGAAATTGTTCAAAAGTCCTACCCGGAATTTGCAGCTTTTGTGAAGTCATCATTACCGGCGGGGAAAAAGAGTTGCTCAGGCTGTTCAACCAACCAGCCGCAAAAAGAAAAAAGAGGAGATAGGTAAATGGCTGAAAAGAATGAGGCGATGGATATCATAACCGATCCTAAAAATTACACAAAGCTGGACCAGGAGGTGAACGATGATCCATCAGTCGATGATTGCGCCAATCTCTCAAGGCGAAATTTTTTAAAGGTCGGAGGAGTTGCCGCGGCGGCCGCAACCCTGGCGGGAGCAGGCGCGGCGGGATTCAAGATCGGCCGTTCAGATGATGCCTACACAGGATATGGTCGCACCTACCAGGGCGGTGACATGTTTTTTAACCGGGAGCCGTTTCGGGTAAAAACTGCCGCTATGATGGAGCCTGTGGGTAAAGTGGAGCGCCCGGACCGGTATGACTTCATCTTCGACAGGCTCAAAGAGGTTGTCGGTCTGCTGCAAAAAGGGGAGTGGAATCCCGGGATGGGGCTTGAAAAGCTTCCAGGCAAGGTCGGAGAGTACTATAGGAAATATCCTGAAAAGTATCGAATAATGTTGGACTCTCTCGAAAAGCGGGCGAAAAGCAGGGAAGACTGGGAAAAGGGCAAACATGAGCGGTACACCCTGCCGGCAGCATACACCGAAGCGCTGGCTCACGGCGGTATGTACAACCGCTACGGTTCCACCGTCCCGGAAGAACCGGATGATGCCTACAAGGAAACAGGTGAGCCACAACCGCCTGAAAAGTGGGATTACCGCCATGTCAAGCGTGAGAAACCGATGGAGTTCAAGTCGCCGAAACATGCAACGGACCTGATCAAACGCATGGCACATCTCTTCGGTACATCCATCGTCGGAATTGGCAAGTTCGATCCCAGGTTTATGTTTACCAACAAGATGCGCGGCATGCCGAACGGCGGTGCAGACTGGGGTGACAAGGTGCCTGAGCACTGGAAATCGATCATTGTTTTCGGGGTTCCGATGTACTGGGATCAGACCTATTCTGCCATCGGCTACTGCACATCCTATGACGCCTATTTCCGTTCTCGTATCACAGCCGGTCTGCTTGAGCGTTTTATCAATGAGCTCGGCTACCCGGCCCGTGCCCAATTCCCCGGTTACCATTATGAAATCATGATGGAGCCCTACATGCTGACCACAGGTCTCGGCGAGTACAGCCGCTCTGGTATGGTAATGGTGCCGGAGCTCGGCTGCAACGTGAGGCCCGCGGCGGTTGTTACCAATATCGATTTCGAGTACGACGAGCCAATCAGCGTAAAGATGTCGGAATTCTGCATGAAATGCAAAATCTGCGCTGAGACCTGTCCTTCAGGAGCCATTTCCTTTGAAGATGAACCTACTACTGTGGTTCGTGGCTTCAAGCGATGGTTGCTCGACGACGAAAAATGTTACAGCCAGTGGGCTGCCGGACATACCGTCGATGCCCTGGGTTGCCGGGTCTGCATCGGGGTCTGCCCGTATTCAAGAAAAAACACCTGGATTCACACCTTATCAAGAGAGATTGAGCCCCGCGATCCTACCGGACTGGTTGCCTCAGGCTTGCTCGCCATGCAGAAAAACTTCTTCAAGTACCCTAAAGGGGAAGACTTTCAGGCGGACTGGCTTGGTGGCAAGGAAGCGGTCTATCACAATCCGCCATGGTATCTGCGGGCTGAAGAAGTGTTCAAGGATATTGAAAAAACCTGGGAATACCACGGTATGGATTAACAGAGCCTATATCTACAATCGAACATCAGAAAACATATAAGGAGAACAGGATGTTTCCCGGAACAACGATACTTGATTATCTCTTTTGGATGGGGATGGGAGTTCTGCAGGTGTTGGTCATTGCAGGCGCTTACGAATGGCTGAAATACTACAAGAAGAAGGTTGCCTGGTGGCAGATGGCGGCGATGTACGGCTGCTTTCTCTCATTCTGCCTCGTTGTGGCTGGCGGCACGACCCTGATGGGTGAATACGAGTCACATGGTGGCTACTACTTCATTGGATACCTTGGGGTCCCCCATGTTATTATCATGGCTATACTGGTCAAACTCTTCGTCTTCAAAAAGGCAAAAGCGTAAATTGTGAGGACGATCCTGTGTCTAGATTTTCCCGGCTAATCGCTTCTTTGCTGGTTCCTCTCGCCCTGATTCTTGCCTGGGCGGGAGGGCAATATCGAGCTACTGGAGTTGTATTAGAACAGCTGTCCAATATTGCTGATGACATAATTGAGGTACGCCCGATAGGCGATAACCTCTACAAGGCCAAAAGCCGCACCAATCAGGATACAATCTTCTATGTTGCCACTGCCTGCGAACCGAGTTACGGCGGCCTGATGGAGGTTGCCGCGGTTATCGACAATGATAAGCAGATCCGCCATACGGCAATACTTTCCAGTTCCGATACTCGTTCGTATCTCGAAAAGATCACAGGCCTCGGAGTGTTGCAAGGATTTATTGATAAAAGAATCGATCACTCACCGCAAGTTGATGCGGTGAGTGGCGCGACTCTTTCCTCGGCTGCTGTCATCAGGGGGATCGAGCGCGCTGCCCAGCAGATAGGTTCCACAGAGTTCGGAATACGGCAGGTAAAAAAACAGGCGGAGCCTGCAACTCCTGAAAAACTCAAGCTTGCGGTTATCTGCCTGTTTTTTGTCGCGGCGTTTATCATAACGACTGGAAAAATCAAAAAGAAAAATCGAGCCCGGGCCGTACTTCTCAGCACATCTGTAGTGGTGCTCGGCTTTTGGCTTGGTGCCCAATATTCGCTGGCCACCGTCGTTTCACTGCTTAACGGTTCCTGGGTGAAAGGGATGTCCAGCTATGCCGCACTTCTCTGCCTTGTGTTAGCCATCCTCGCTTTCCTTGTTACCAGAAAGAATCTTTTCTGTACCTATATCTGTCCTTTTGGAGCAATCCAGGAGGGGCTTGGCAAGATCACCGGTTGTTCAGCACCTGTTCAGCAAAAATGGATGGTATGGGCAGGCCGGAGCTGGGTATTGATGGTGCTGATGGCGGCCCTTTACTACAAATCGCCTTCATACGCGATGTATGAGCCTTTTGGGAAGGTGTTCAATTTCATTGGTTCAGGGATAATTTACAGTATTACAATCCTGGTGGTACTTGCATCATTGATGTTCAAGCGACCCTGGTGCCATCTCTTTTGCCCGACCAGTGCCATCATTTCCTACTTGCGATTTGCAAGGAGGGCGTTCGCACCACAGCCAGCCTCTGCAAAGGCACAGCCAGTCAGGGAGATAGTGAAATGAAAAAGTTGGCTTCAATTCTTCTTTTTATAGGCTTTATGGTTCTTTGCGGCTGGGAAGTCGTTCCAAAATTTTATGAAACGGCAACACAGGAGAATGCCGTGCCCCTTTTCGTTGCCTCGACAAAAAAGAACCATACGAAGGAACAGACGAAGCTCAGCACTAAAGAGGTTCAGGAGATCGACTATAAGGAACTGACAAAGGGTATAAATACCGATGGTGCCTGAGGCAGCCCTGTTTGACGATTCTAACCTGGATGTTTCATGAAATATCCAGGTTAGAATCGAAACCCCAGTCCGAGTACGGGGCCGCTCATTGATAGATCCTCCATGTACTTCTCATCATCCATATCAAAGTCGAGATATCGGTAGCCGAGCCTGACATCTCCCCAGCTGAACCGGTATCCGACGCCGGCAAAAAGGTTGTAGCTTACTTCGGAATCACCGGTACCGACATCTGCGTAGTATGGCAGAAACCATTTGTCTTGAAAATTGAGATAACCACGAATTCCTATGAGCCCGTCCAGCAGATCCTGAGATCCGGGTGCCGTTGACGCTCAGGTTGGAATCAACTTCGAGATCGAGATAACAGGTAAAAACTGTGAGCGGATCGGTATGCTCTACACAAAATATTATTATGTAGTTGCCTGGTGGGGTGAGGGCAATCAGATCATCGTCACCCAGCCTGAGCCGAGCGGTGGCCAGCGTGGAATCTGGTCACTTCGCAGAAAGTGGAGTTATGATTGATGTGGGATGAGTCGAGTGTTTTTGTGATTTTTTATACAATAGTGTCGCCTGAAAAGTTTTAAAAGCGTAACTTGATGAATGATATCTAGGATGTGCAGGCTTTAACGCACCTTCAGGCCAGGCTGGCTGGCACTGACTACCGCGCACAGGAAGTCTACGCTTATCTCCTCTAACCTCTTTTCCAGTACCTGACCGATACCGGTAACGCCGTTCGGAGGCTTCGCCTGGCCGTGCTTCAGGGTCTTCCCTGCTGATATGCGGGCCTGCTTGTTAGAAGTCGGTTTTGCCGCCATGCAGGATAATCGAAAAGAGCGAAACGTTGAGGTAGCGGGGAAACTGATCGCTCGTTACGAGAAGAACGATTCGACGATTTCCCTATAGATTCATCTGATTCAGATTGAAACGGGCGGTAAGATTAGTTAAAGGATGAAAACACTCTGTCCGGATGAGCAGCCACGTTTATAAAAAAGTGGTGTTGCTGTCAGGATAAATCCGACAACGTACTAATCATCGTGGAGCCGACATAGCAACATGTTACCGATTATTTCCAATTGCTGGGCACTGTTTCTTGGTATGGGGCTCATTATGCTCGGTAACGGATTGCAGGGTACGTTGCTCGGCGTGCGTGCCTCCATGGAGGATTTCGGCACTACCCTGACCGGTATCGTCATGTCGGGTTACTTCCTGGGCCTGATCCTCGGCTGCAGACGGGTTCCGAAGATGGTGCTGAATGTCGGCCACATCCGGACCTTCGGTGCGCTCGCCTCCCTCGCTTCCACCTCGATTCTGGTACAGGCCGTTTTCGTCAATCCTCCCGTCTGGTGGTGCATGAGGCTGGTCACCGGTTTTTCCTATGCAGGTCTTTATATCGTGGCGGAAAGCTGGCTCAATGAAGCTGCCGACAACGGTAGCCGCGGTAAGCTGCTCTCCATTTACATGGTGGTCTCACTGGCCGGTCTGGCGGGCGGCCAGTTATTGTTGAACATCTCCTCTCCCGACAGTTATGAGCTTTTCGTGCTCTCCTCCCTGCTGATAAGCATCGCGGTTATTCCCATCCTGCTCTCCACAGCACGGGCACCGCAGTTTGAGCTGATGGAGAACATTTCTATCATCCAGCTTTACCGGGTTACGCCGCTGGGTGTGGTCGGTATGTTGATGAACGGCATGTGCTATGGAGCGATTTTCGGCATGGGCGCAGTATACGGCACTGAAGTCGGTATGACTGCGCAGCAGGTATCTCTCTTCATGGGGGCACTGGTTGTCGGAGGTTTCGTCCTCCAGTATCCGCTGGGCTGGGTGTCCGATTCTGTTGGCAGAAGCAAGGTCATCATCTTTGCCTCACTGGCAGGGGGCTGTGCCTCATTGTACGCCATCTTCCTGCCGGAATCCGGTTTGCTCCAATACTTCCTGATAGCTGTAATCGGCGGGCTCACCATGCCGCTTTATGCGCTCTGTGGTGTGCATACCAACGATTACCTGACTCCCACCCAAATGGTCGCCGCCAGCGGCACCCTGGTTCTGCTCAGTGCGACCGGGGCAACGATCGGCTCACCGCTCACCGCTTTTGCTATGGATTTCTATGGCCCTTCAGCCTTTTATGCCAGCCTGGCAGTGATGATGTTGTTTATAAGTATTTTTGCCGCGTACCGATCACAACGGAGAGGTGAGGTCAAAGACGAACGCGGCAAGTTCGTAGTCATTGCGCCAACACCACTCTCTGCCTCCCTCAACCCTGAAGTTGAACTCGATGAGCTTGAGGCAGCCATGGCTGAGGATGGTGAACAAATTAAAGAGAGTTTTGAAGAGCTTGTTGAAGAAATGGAACAGTCCGATACCGCGTCCCAGTAATTTTATGCTGCCTGCACTGCGGCCTTGGCCTTTCCTGTTGCAATTTTGTGTGCAGGGGAGGCAATCGTTATTCAGATAGATAATCCCGGCTCCGTGTGCCCGGGGTTGTCTTTTGCACGGTCAGCTATCATGGGTTGTAGCTACTGTAAGGGCCACCGGTTCGATCGTAGCTGTTGCCAAAACTGTCCTGGCAGATCTCGCATTTACCGTCGTTTGGTGTCAAAACGAGGTCTTTATCCAGGACAACAGTCCTGAATTTCCATCCTTCCGGGAGCGTCAGCGTATTGCCGAGATCCTTGAGGCTGTCATAGGTCTGGTCAGGAAAGAGGATTTGGCTGGCTGACTTCATGTAATAGGTTATCCCCTCGGGGCTATCGAGGAGATAGACTCGTGTTCCCTTGTTAATCCCAAATTGCGTATCCCGCTTTCCTGTCATCGGCCGATAGGCAACTTTATCCTGACTGCCCCCCAGATGTTCCGGCACATCCAGCCACATGACCCAGCGACCGTTCAACCCCTGGAAATTTCTCTGTGTTCCAACATTGACTTCAAGCCAGTCCAAGGTCCACAGTCGTTGGCCATTTTTGTATGCTTTTACAATGCCGTACTCTTCTGCCAAAGCTTTCATGTCCATCTTGTCCAGGATGGCAGCCGGGGCGGTATCCCCGACGTTATTCGGGTCATTGAGGCCGATGGTCTGGTAGACCCCACCCTTGAGTTCCTTGGTCTCAGGGTTGCCGCTGATCAGAAAAATTTCGGAATAGCGGTTGCCGTTTATGCCGTCGAATCGTAGCAGTTTAATATTCTCGTCATCTTTGGGAACATCTGCAAAACCGCAGAGCAGAGCGACCATACAGCAAGCCATAGTCAGAAATCCGATTGTTTTTTTTGTATCTGCATGCATTGTCCTGTCTCCATTTTTTGAAATTTAAAAAATTGGGTTCGCGCAGTAGTGCTGCGCTTATCTGCCTTGCTTGCCGGTTATTGAATAAGGGGCGATGAAAACATGTTTTACTCTTTGCCCTTTGGCACCTTTAGTAGCGGTGGCGGTTGCCAGCTGCCATCGAGGATTGACGGTGAGGTATCGGAGGGCCCATATACCCGCAGACACAGGCTGAACGTGTCCCTGGGAGCAGGCAGCCAATTAGCCTCTTTATCCTTTCCCGGCGATTCGGCCTGGAGATAAAAAATCCACAGATCCGTCCTGGTTATAGATAAAATCATCGCTCTGGCTGAGGTTGTACCTGTCTATCTGGTTCGGGGCCAGGAAGAGATCCTTGTCATACATTGTGAGCGACCAGAAACCATCAACAGGGGGAAGTTGGCCCTTTTCAAAGTGGATGACATAGTTGTATCTGGAGCCGTCATACTTGTTGCCATCACCATCTTTTGAGACAGCGGATAGACGGCATCAGCCGGCCTGTTCCAGCCGGGACCGAGCAGATTGGCCATGGCACGCAGCAGGTAATCGGTGTCGAAGTTGCCGACCCTTTTGGTGAAGCAGAGCCAGCCGTTGGTGGTTTTCTGCTTTTTCAGAAACAGTGCCATTTCAATCTGGCCGATCCTGGCCATTCCATCTACTATATCGTTATCCTCCGGGGCGGGCGGATTTGTTTTCATCAAGCTTGCCAGCATGCTTGAACATCTCGCCGATGGGCCATGCATTTTGAGAGAGGGTAGGTGAAAAAGAAGGTCAGGCACATCGCATACAGTAACCGCTTGCAAGCCGCCAATTGTGTCGGTCTTTTCATACATCCTCCTCGCTGAGCAGCGTATTTTAAAGCAGCTTCGGCCCTGGCCGGGTTAAAGCAAAAGCAAAAGCGCAAAAAAAATCCGACAAAGATCGGTGAATAGCGGGGTGTGAAGCAGGTAAATAATCGTGACAGCTTTAGGGGTATGCCAGAATCAGGGCGGGGGGTACTTGATAGTAACGGCACTGTCCCCTGGGTAGAAATGCCCCGGGGCCCCGGTAGGACTATGGTATTTCAATTGTAACTATGCGGTGAAGAGGTTCAAGGTAATACCGGATGGTCTTTAGGATATCAAGATAATCACACTGGATGTGAGGGGACGAAGGTGATGCGCTGAACGAATGGGCAGGATGTGATTGGCCTGAAGCAGCATCCGGATACTGTTGCGGGCTGCTGCTTCAGATGCGTTAAGCCAGTCGCAGTTTCAGGTTCTATCGTCTGGTTGCTTTTCGGCTGCAGGAAATAAGGGCAGCTTACCAGCGATCGTGATGGATCAGTTCCGGCTCGAATCTGTCTTTGGCGGTGAACTCATCTTTCGGCCAACCGATCGGCATTATGGCGAAAGGGATGACGTTTTCGGGAATGCCAAACAGATTCCGGGTGGCGACGATACGCTCTTCCAGAGGATAAATTCCTGCCCAGACCGTACCCAGGCCAAGCCCGCGGGCGGCAAGCAGCATGTTCTGGAGAGCTGCGCTGCAGTCCTGCGGCCAGAAGTCGGGCCATTTTTTTCCTTCAGGATCACCGCAGACCAGAATGGAGACCGGCGCCTTGGTTACCATTTTGGCATAGGATTGAAAATCCGGGACTTTGGCAAGTAACTCCTGGTCCCGGATAACAATGAAATGCCAGGGGCGTTGATTACCGGCGGAAGGTGCGAGCATGCCTGCTTTGATAATATCCTGTACCATTTCATCTGAAACAGGTTGGTCTGTATAACTGCGAATACTTCGCCTGGTGTTGATCGCGTCGAATACGTCCATGGTTAAGTCCTGAATATATAGAAGAAAAAGATTGTCAGTGAATTGATAAACAGCTAATCATTACGGGTAATCCCTTTCTATTTGTGGGGCAAGTAAGGCATACTCTACAAAAAGAGTGAGTATGCCGGGTTATCCGTCTCTTCAAAGTAGGTGTAGCCCAGTTCATCAAGCCGTCTTATGAGCTCTCTGTCATCTCCGTTTGCTGATTCCAGGCCGATCAGAACCCTGCCGAAATCCCCTCCCTGCATGCGATAATGAAAAAGCGAGATGTTGCGTCTGCCCTTGGTGGCATCGAGGAATCGAACCAGTGCTCCCGGGGTTTCAGGGAACCAGAAGCGGAACAGTCGTTCATCTTTCACCTCTTCGGATCTACCGCCGACCATGTAGCGTATGTGGGTCTTGGCAAGTTCGTTGTCGGTCAGATCGATGTTGATATAGCCTGCCGCAGTCAGTTCATTGCTGAATTGTTCTCTTTCGTCACTGTCGGTAATGGAAATTCCGACGAAGATATGAGCCTTGGAACGGTCTGATAGCCTGTAGTTGAATTCGGTGATGTTCCTTTCGCCGACCAGATCATGACAGAACTTCTTCAGGCTGCCGGGTTCTTCGGGAATGGTCACAGCGAAGAGTGCCTCCTGGCTATCACCAACCAGGGTGCGCTCGGCCACGTATCGCAGCCGTTCGAAATTCATGTTTGCGCCTGAATTGATGGCGACCAGGGTTTCCCCCTGGCAGCCGCTGTTACGAATATACTTCAGAAGTCCGGTTATGCCCAAGGCACCGGCCGGTTCGACAATGGATCTGGTGGATTGGTAAATTGCCTTGATTCCCCCGCAAATCTCGTCTGTGTTGACCCGGACGATGTCATCGACAAACTCTTTACACAAGTTATAGGTTTTACGGCCAACCTGTTTCACGGCGACGCCGTCGGCAAAGATCCCAACAGAGGGGAGGCTGACTAATTTACCTGCTTCAAGGGAGCAGGCCATACCGTCACTGTCTTCCGGCTCCACTCCGATAACTTTTACCTCAGGCCGCAGCATTTTAATATAGGCCGCTATGCCGGCAATGAGGCCGCCACCTCCGACTGGCACAAAGACAGCATCCAGCCTGCCGGGATTTTGTCTTAAGATCTCATCTGCCACTGTTCCCTGGCCGGCGATTACCAGCTCGTCGTCGAATGGGTGAACAAAGGTCATGCCGGTCTCTTCAATAAGCTGGGTGGCCCGTTCTGCTGCTTCGGAATAACTATTGCCATGGAGTACCACCTCGGCGCCAAATCGTTTAACGGCTTCGATCTTGATCTCAGGTGTTGTTACCGGCATAACGATCATCGCTTTGATGCCGAGCTTTCTGGCAGAGAAAGCAACACCCTGGGCATGGTTGCCGGCTGAAGCGGCGATTACTCCCCGGGAGAGTTCATTCTCGCTCAAATTGGCAATTTTGTTGTACGCCCCTCGAAGCTTAAAGGAAAATACCGGCTGCTGGTCTTCACGTTTCAACAGTATGGTGTTGTTGTATTTTGCAGAAAGGGCTGGTGCGGGGTCAAGTGAGGTTTCGACCGCGGCCTCATAGACCCGGGATGTGAGTATCTGGCGGATGATCTTGCGCATGGTGTTTCTGGTTTAGGTAGGTAGTTATTGTAGCGTTTGTTGCTGTTAAACGGATCTTTTTACAGGTGGACTGTTGAACGTACTGCTAATGTGCATATCAGGTCAAGTTCGTTTCCGTGGAAAATCAATTATCATGTTGGTGGCGGTGGTGTAGGTCTGGATAGTGCGGATGGCTGTGGCAGATTGGCCGATGGTCGTGGTGGTGTGAGTGAAATCCGTCTTCTTTAGGCTGGTTGCTGCCGGTGTGGTCGTGGTTGTGGTGGTCGTCGTTGTGGCGGTGCAGGTGGGTGTGGCTGAGCGGTTCGTGGCTGTGCAAATGATAATGCTTCGTTTTTTGTGAAAAGTAGATGGCTCCGGCAAGGCAGCAAAGGGCAGCCAGGTGGGCGGGCGAAAACTCTTCACCAAGAAGGAGTACAGCCAGGGCAACACCAAAAAAAGGGCTGCTGGAAAAAAGGATTTGCGCCCGTGTGGCACCGCTTTGTTGGGCGCAGCTTACATATAAAACAATGCTCAAGCCGTAACAGATTACACCCAGCAGCAACGCTTTCAATACCAGGAGAGGGTCGGGCAGAACAGGGGAGTTGATAATGCCGATCAAGGTGCTGAAACTGCCAGCGAATATGCCCTTGAGGAGAGTAATGCCTGCTGCGGAAAAACTGTCGATGAGAGCAGTGCAGTGATTGTCGAATCCCCAGCAGATGCAGGCAAGTGTAACAAGCAGTGCGGCAGTGAGGCCGGAAGTACCCTCTGAAAACGTTATGATCACTCCGGCTGCTGTCGCAAGGAGCACACCCGTCCAACCGTTGCGTCCGAGGTGGTCCCTGAAGAACAGTACCCCGAGGATTGCGGTGGCAACCAGTTCGAGGTTCAGCCAGATGGCAACGGACGAGGCCTGGGCGGCTTTCAGGCCCTGTAATAGCAGCAGCGGTCCGAGAAAACCGCCACAAACGATTGCTGCGGAAATGTATCTGGTCTGGGGGGCTGAGAGAGCTTTAGGTGGAAAAACCGAGTGTCTGTTTTTTCCGAGTGTGCCGGGGCGGCGTGATTCGAAGATGAATATGGGGATAACTCCCAGGGCTGCTCCAAGGTAGAGCAGCCCCGCCAACAGGAAAATGTTTAATTCACCCAGGAGAATTTTGCTGGCAGGGGTGGCAAGGCCAAACAGCAGGGCAGAAGCCAGGCCAAGACTAAGGGGGACAAAGGGAAAATGCGTTTTTTGTTTTAGCCTGGATGGCCTGCTTTTGGCTGGTCTTTTTTGCTGCCTGTTCATTTTATACAGAACGGGTAATGCCTCCGTCCACTCTCAGGTTTTGTCCGGTGATATAATTTGCCCCGTCGGAAAGTAGAAAAGCTGCTGTTGCAGCGATTTCTTGCACAGTCCCGTAACGTCGCATGGGGATACGGGATTTGAAGTGTTCTTTTTCTGGCAGGCTGTTGATAAATCCTGGCAGTATGTTGTTTATCCTGATGTTTGCGGCAGCGTATTTGTCAGCATAAAGTTTGGTAAATGCGGCAAGGCTGGCCCGAAATGCTCCCGAGGTGGGGAAGGCTGATTCCGGTTCAAAGGTTGCAAATGTGGAGATGTTGACAATAGCTCCCTGTCCCTGCTTTTCGAAGATAGGGGTAATGAGCCTGCACATTCGAACGACGTTGAGAAAATAGACATCCATGCCGCGGTGCCAGTCGTCATCGCTTAACTCAAGGATATCACCTTTTGGCCCGTGACCGGCACTGTTTACGAGTGCATCTATTCTGCCGTGCCTCTCCATGGCCAGATCGACGAGTTTCTGCAGATCATCCTGGTTGAGGTTGGAACCGGTAACACCAAAGCCACCGAGTTCCTTCGCGAGTTTTTCGCCTCTACCAGAGGATGAGAGGATGCCTACTATATAGCCGTTTTGCGAGAGATTACGGGCTATTTCTGCCCCCATGCCACTGCCGGCGGCTGTTATCAGAGCAACGTGTCTGGTCATTATGTTTCCTTTATGAAATATGTCTATGGGAAGGCGTATGGGTTTGTGATGTGCGATCTCTGTTCCTAGCTGGTGTTTCTGTTGGAAACAGGTGGTTGCTGAG
The DNA here is from genome assembly GCF_005116675.2 of Desulfosediminicola ganghwensis. NCBI lineage: Bacteria > Pseudomonadati > Thermodesulfobacteriota > Desulfobulbia > Desulfobulbales > Desulfocapsaceae > Desulfosediminicola > Desulfosediminicola ganghwensis. The sequence continues at coordinate 5,593,886 of NZ_CP050699.1, read as the reverse complement.
AGCAGGTATAACTTTTGATCCTACGACTCAGCAACTTCCAAAGATGTTAACAGGAACGATCGGCACCGGCAAGCTGGTAATCTGAATGAGTTCAACGATTCCTTTTGGGCTAGTGGATTCTTAGGAAGATAATCAAAAGTGGTAGTTTTTTCCATCCTCGAAATTCTGAAGGCCGTTTTTCTGAGCAGACTCCTTACCCCAAAATGGCTGGACAATTGAGATTGTCCACAAAAGCCTGGTGGGCGATGAGTTGATTGGTCAGCTTGAAGTTATCAATAAGGCGGGTCTTTATCAATTTCGAACACCACAACGTACATTTTGAGAGTATCAACGGTGTCATGGAGAGTGTGAGCAGGCCGGTGACAGTAAGCTAATACAACAAGGCTCCGGGGCGAGGCTATAGCCTGGAGCCATGCACCTTATGAAATAGTACCAGCCAGTTCCCGAACCCTTGCCATGGTCTCGGTAAGGTCGAACGAGAGAATCTCCCTGTTTTCCATAACCATGCGGCCGTGGATCATGGTCGAGTGCACATCGCTACCCCTTGCGCTGTAGACGAGCAGGTCTGCGTTGTACATTGGGGTGAGGTGAGGTGAGTTGGTGTCGATCACTATGAGATCGGCGTAATTACCTTTAGCCAGTCTGCCGATTTTGGGCAGGCCGAGGGTCTCGGCGTTGATGGAAGTGGCACTGGCAAGAGCGGTGGCTGCCGGGATAACTGTGGCATCCAGGTATCTGGCCTTGTAGAGCTTGGCGAAAATATCCATCTCGCGAAACATATCAAGTCCATTGTTTGAGGCGCAACCGTCAGTGCCAAGGCCGACTGGTATACCTGCTGCAAGCATTTCCGGGACCCGGGCTATACCTGAGGCAAGTTTCAGGTTGGATTGTGGGCAACAGACAATCTTCGTTTCCGTTGAAGCAAGTATTTTAATGTCACTGTCTGAGAGCCAGATGGCGTGAATAAGTGTCGAATCGGGGTCCAGGATATCGAGTGCGGCAAGATGGCTTAGCGGGGTGTTCGCCTGGGGTTCGATAATCATCTCCATCTCTTTTGGGCTTTCGGCGATATGGGTGAAAAAGCGAACGCCTCGATCTTCTGCAAGTTCCTTGGCCTTTACCAGCGTCCTGGGGGAGCAGGTGTAGGGGGCGTGGGCGAATACGGCAGGGGTTATCAACTCGTCCTTATCAAGCCACTCTTCGATAAAGTCGGCAACAGTGTCTATATTCTTTTTCGGGTCCGGCACACTGGGTGCTGGAAAATCGACAATGCCGTGCCCGACCACGGCGCGCATGCCGCAGTCGCGCAGGGCGCGGGCGGAGTCACCGGAAAAAAAGTAGGCGTCGGCAACACAGGTGGTTCCTGAAAGTATCATTTCTGCGATGGCGAGGCGTGAACACCAGTAGACCATTTCCCGGTTCACGTGGGCCTTTTCAGCCGGGAAAATATGTTTATGCAGCCACTCGGAAAGTTCCAGGTCATCGGCGAGACCACGAAAAAGGGTCATGGCAGCATGGTTATGGCTATTTATCAGGCCGGGCATTACCATGCGGCCTTTGCAGTTGATCACCCTGGCTCTCGGAGGGATGGTTACCTTGGTCATTGGCCCGATATCGGCTATGTAGCTGGTATCAGTAAGCAGATACGAATCAGGCTCAAGTGTTGCGCCGGGCCCGGTGTAGAGTGTGCAATTGGTGAAAAGTGTTTGCATGGTCGTTGTGGTGAATGGGATTCAGTCGGTTTTGGAAACCTCAAAGTGAAAAAGAGGGTATTTTCCTCGAATTCCGTGTATGATACTCTGTTTTGCAGATTGCATCTGCGTAAAAAAGGATGCCGTCTTATAATGGCTGACATGGCATAGAGTAATGTCGTCAGCTGTATTCTGCTGTAATGCATATATCGTGAAAGAGCGCACACAGGCGTGTTGTAGCTTGCTGTGATTGAAGGAAAGGAGTCGTTGTAATGGGTTTTCGTTGTGGTATCGTTGGCTTGCCGAATGTTGGCAAGTCCACTATTTTTAATGCTTTGACTGCCGCTGGGATAGATGCTGAAAATTACCCGTTTTGTACAATTGAGCCAAACGTCGGTGTAGTGCCGGTGCCTGATGCGCGTCTTGACGTACTGGCGGATATTGCCAAAACCAGAAAAAAAATCAACACCCAGATGGAGTTTGTTGATATCGCTGGTCTGGTAAAAGGTGCAAGCAAAGGTGAGGGGCTGGGCAACCAGTTTCTTGGCCATATTCGCCAGGTTGAAGCAATTGTTCATGTAATCCGCTGTTTCGAAGATGACAATATCGTCCATGTTGAGGGCTCCATCGATCCGAATCGTGATCGGGAAGTGATCACCATGGAGTTGATCATGGCAGATCTGGACAGCGTTGAGAAGCGACTGCAAAAGGCGCAGTCCATGGCCAAATCCGGTGATAAAACCTACAAGGCCCAGGCTGTCTTTTTAGAGAGATTGCAGAATCTGCTCGACTCCGGTCAGCCGGCTCGTAAGATCGACATTCAGAGTGAACTGGAAGAGGGCGTGGTGAAAGAGCTTTCATTGCTTACAGCCAAGCCTGTACTCTACGTTGCCAATGTTACTGAAGAAGAAGTGATAGACGGCAACCAGTACGTTGACCAGCTCAGGGCTACTGCTGAAGATGAGGGTGCTCTCCTGGTAATGATTGCCGGTTCCATCGAGCAGGAACTGAGTCAGCTTGAAGTAGACGAACAGCAGGAGTTCCTGAATGACCTCGGTATGGAAGAGCCTGGTCTGAACAGGTTGATCACCGCCGGTTATCAGCTGCTTGGTCTGCAGACCTTTTTCACCGTAGGTGAAAAAGAGACTCGCGCCTGGACGATCCCGGTCGGTTCCAAGGCTCCCCAGGCTGCTGGAAAAATCCATACGGATTTTGAGCATGGCTTCATTCGGGCAGAGGTGATTGCCTACGATGATTATGTCACCTGCAATGGTGAAAACGGAGCCAAGGGAAAAGGACTTATGAGGGTTGAAGGGAAGGAATATGTAGTGGCCGATGGCGACTGCATGCACTTTCGATTTAATGTCTGATAATTACGGCCAGCTCTATGTCGAAACGAATGTTTATAGAGGAGTTGCAGGAGGGAGCCAGAGTAGATGACCGCTTTCTGGTCAAGTCCGCCAGGCTTTCGGAAACGCGGGCAGGTAAGCCCTACCTGATACTGACAGTGATGGATAAGAGCGGTGAGCTTGGCGGGCCTGTCTGGGATAACGCCGAGCAGCTGCACGATATCTGCAAGCCGGGAAATTGTGTCCGGGTCCGTGGTCAGGTGCAGTCCTACCGGGACAAGTTGCAGCTGAAGGTGGATGAGATCCAGCCGGTACCTGTCAGTGAGGTTGATCTCTCCGATTTCTTACCCTCGACGCCCCATGATCGCATAGAAATGGCCGCTGAGCTGCAAGCTCTGGTCCGCAGCGTCAATGACCCGTTTATCAAGAAGCTGCTCAGCCATTTTTTTAAGAAAGATCAAGTAACCTGGACCATGTTTCAAGAGGCGCCGGCTGCCAAAGGAATCCACCACGCATATGTGGGCGGGTTGCTGGAGCACGCCCTCTCTATGGCCAAGCTCGCTGACATGCTTTCTTCCCATTATCCGGGAGTGAACAGGTCGCTGCTGATCGCCGGTGCCCTGTTGCATGATCTGGGTAAGGTGAATGAGTTGCGCATGGAAAACGGTATCATTGATTACACAGATAGTGGGCGGCTCAAAGGGCATCTGGTCATGGGCAGTGAGATGGTCAGCAATGTCGCTGCCGGTATCCGTGATTTTCCCGAAGACCTGCTGGAACAGTTGCAGCACCTGATCCTGAGTCATCACGGCAAGCAGGAGTTTGGCTCCCCGGTGGTACCGATGACCGTCGAGGCGATGTTGCTCAATCACATCGATGAGATGGACTCGAAGATGAACGTGCTGGAGCAGTTACGACGAAAATTGAACAGTACGGAGCTCAGCTGGAGTGATTATCAGCGCTCTCTGGAACGGTATCTGTACCTCAACGCCCTGCAAAAAGAGGAAGCGTTGGCGGTAGAGCAGCCAGCCCAGCTGATAGCCCGCCAGAAACAGCAGTCTCTTTTCTAACAATATACTTTCTGACAGAGCAGACCGACTTCGCCCTGTAACGCTACGAAGCCATGGATCAGCCTACTACCATACTCAGCCATATGGAGCTCATCGGCCAGGATAAGGCAAAGTCTCTGGTGGAGAGAACCATGCGCTCCGGCAGAATGCCTCACGCCTATGTCTTTAAAGGGCCGGATGGTGTTGGCAAAAAGCTCTTCGCCCGTGGTTTGGCGGCGACCTTGAACTGTCGTGGTGAAACTCCCGGGTCAGCCTGTGGCGTCTGCAGTTCCTGTAAAAAGTTCCTTTCGGATAATCATCCTGATTATATGGTGATACGACCCGAAAAAGGCACCATTAAAATTGATCAGATCCGGGAGATGTGTCGCACCCTCGGTTATGCGCCATATGAATCTGATCTGAGAGTGGTGCTGCTGGAGGATGTTCACACCATGCGCCAGGAGGCAGCCAACAGCCTCTTGAAAACCCTCGAGGAACCTCCGGCTGGTAATCTGCTCATATTGACCGCAGAGGCATCCCAGGAGGTACTGACCACCATTTCCTCCCGTTGTCAGGTGATTCCGTTTTTCGGTTTGCCGGCGGAACAGTGTGCAGAGCTTCTGCGGCAACTGGCGCCAGTCATGGATAAAGAGCAGGCCATGCTCCTGGCCAGGCTCGCCGAAGGGAGTCCGGGTAAGGCGTTATTACTGCATGAAACAGAACTGCTCTCTATTGCCGGAAAAATAATTGCAACGGTCAGCGACGCAGGGGTTGACTCCAACCGTGATGTTGGTGTGCTGCTCAAGGTTGCCCAGGAACTTTCCGAATTGAAAGAGCACATTCCGCCACTCCTCGGCTTGTTGCGGCTTTGGCTGCGAGATTTATTGCTTATTCCTGAAGGTGGTGGTGACGCCTATAATAATTGGCAAAAACCGTTGGTGGCCGTTGGTCCGGATATTGCACATCAACTGAAAAGCTGGAGTTCGGAAGACCTTTTTGCTAAACTGCAGGCGGTTGATACAGCTGAAAAACAGCTGAAAAGAAATTGTAATCGAACTCTTGTGTGCGAAGTGCTGATTTTTCATCTGCATGGCGGCACATCGTAAAGGATACATCTACATGTCGGATAAAGAAGCTGAAAAGGAAGTTGAGGGTACATCACCCGATAAACAGCTTGAATATTACCGGGTACGCTTTCGCGAAGACGGACAGATGTTCACCGCATCTTCACAGCTGGAGAAGCCGGTCCGGGGCGATATTGTGATGGTGAAGACAGATCATGGTCTGGAACCGGCGGCGGTATCCGGTCCTGCCCCCATCTGCGGCTGCAAGGCGAAAGCCAAGGTGAACTACGAGATATTGCGAAGGGCCGGGGATGATGAGCTTGAGCGCTACGCACAGTTACCCGATCAGGAAAACAGAGCTTTTGATATTTGCCAGAGGTTGATTGTTCGCCACAAGCTGGAAATGAGCCTGGTTCGTGTCGAACGGTTTTTCAACGGCAGCAAAATGATTTTCTACTTCACCGCTGACAATCGAGTCGATTTTCGTGAACTGGTCAAGGACCTGGTTCAGGAGTTCCGTACCAGGGTCGAGATGCGTCAGGTGGGTGTTCGCCATGAGACCAAGATGATCGGTGGCATGGGAACATGCGGGCGGGAACTCTGTTGCTCTTCGTTTATAAAAAAATTCGATTCCGTCTCCATCAAGATGGCGAAGGAACAGGATCTTCCGTTAAATCCTTCTAAGATATCAGGCCTTTGTAACAGGCTGCTCTGTTGCCTCACCTACGAGTACGATACCTATCGGCAACAACGTAAAGGTATGCCGAAGCCGGGTAAACGGATTAGAATTGATGGCAGAACTTACAAGGTGCGTCGCCAGAATCCGTTACAGCAATCTATATTAGTTCAGACCGATTCGGGTGACGAAACAGTTCTGCAAGCTGCAGAATGGCAAAATTACGAGATTATCCGAGTTGACAAAGGTCCAAAAAAAGAGAAAAAGAACAGGGAGTAAGGGTTACTTCTTCCCTGAAACAGCAGAAGCGGCGGTCGACCGCCTAAGGCGAAATAGATAATGACGACTTATATCACAACCCCGATTTACTACGTAAACGCCCAGCCTCACCTGGGACACGCATATACCACTATTGTTGCGGATACCTATAGCCGCTTCCGCAGAATCTCCGGAGAAGATGTTCGCTTTCAGACCGGAACCGATGAACACGGCGACAAGATTGCGGAAGCAGCCGATAAGGAAGATGTCGCTCCAAAAGAGTATGCGGATCGTATCAGTGGCATGTTTCGTGACACCTGGCCGATTCTCCAGGTAGAGCCGGATAATTTTATCCGCACCACCGATGCTGATCATATAGCCGTTGTTCAGGAAATTCTGCAGAATGTCTATGACAAGGGCGATATCTATTTTGACGAATACTCAGGTCTGTATTGCCGTGGCTGTGAACGATTCCTCACGGAAAAGGAACTGGTTGACGGCAACTGCCCGGATCATCAGCAGCCGCCGCAGGAGATTGCCGAGCAGAACTACTTTTTCAGAATGTCGAAATATCAGCAGCAGCTGATCAATCATATCAAGGCTAATCCGGAATTTATCACCCCCGAGCGTTACCGGAACGAGGTGCTCTCTTTTCTGAGTGAACCACTGGAGGATCTCTGCATTTCCCGGCCGAAGACTCGTCTTACCTGGGGGATTGAACTGCCGTTTGATGAAAATTTTGTGACCTATGTCTGGTTTGATGCGCTCATTAACTACCTGACCGGGCTCGGGTATCCCGATGGCGAAAAATACGAAAAGTTCTGGCCTGTTGCTGAACATGTAATCGCCAAGGATATCCTGAAGCCGCATGCCATTTACTGGCCGACCATGCTGCTTTCCATGGAGGTGCCGCTCTACAAAAAACTGCATGTTCATGGTTACTGGAACGTAGACAACACCAAAATGAGCAAATCCATCGGGAATGTGGTTCGCCCCAAAGAGCTGGTGGAGGCGTATGGTATCGACACACTCAGATATTTCACCCTGCGTGAGATGTCGTTTGGCCTTGATGCATCTTTTTCCAGTGAGGCCATTGTCTCCAGGAAGAATTCCGATCTGGCCAATGACCTGGGAAATCTTTATAGCCGATCGTTGGCCATGCTGCAGAAGTATTGCAATGGCGTTGTTCCTGCACCGCAACAGGAAGGTGGAAATGACAAGCAACTCGCTGAAATTGCCGAAAAGATGCTGGCCGCTTACACCAAAAATATGGAGACATTCCAGTTCCATCGGGGATTGAAGGCTGTCTGGGAGCTGGTGAGCTATGCCAACAAGTATATCGTGACCAACGAACCCTGGGCCTTGGCCAAGGATGAGGGGCAGCGTCCGCGTCTTGAGACCGTCTTGTATAACCTGGCTGAATGTTTGCGTCTGCTGGCCCTGGTGCTCAAGCCGGTTATGCCCGAGACTGCAGATAAGATGGTAGCGGGGCTGGGTATTGCCGCTGATGACGCGTCTGTTAATCTGCTGGCTGTGGGAGGTGCGTGGAACGTGCTGAACCCAGGCACAGTGCTGCAGAAAGCTGATCCGCTTTTCCCACGTGTTGATGTAAAACAGCATATGGGAAAAGATGAGAAAAAGAGCGATACATCCAAAAAAGAGAAGAAGAAAGCGAACAAGAGCGTTCCTGCAAATGCTGAAGGGTTGATTACCTTTGAGCAGTTTCAGCAGGTGGAGATCCGGGTAGCCGAGGTCGTGGCGGCCGAGAAGATCAAAAAATCGGACAGACTGCTCAAGCTTACCGTAAAAGCACCTGAGGAACGTACCATTGTAGCAGGTATTGCTGAACATTATGCACCTGAGGAAGTCGTTGGTTTGCAGGTATTGATCGTTGCGAACCTGAAGCCGGCCAAACTCATGGGAATTCCCTCCCAGGGTATGGTACTGGCCGCCAAGACTGAAGTTGACGGAGAAACCAGACTGGTTCTGGCCACGGTCAGCAAGCCTGTAGCTGTCGGCAGCACCGTTGCCTGATATGAGAAGGAGAGAAGATGTTTGTAGTGAATAACTTTCTGATGGCTCTTGCAGGAGTAGTCGATTTCCTCTTTACCGCCTATGTATGGATCATCATTGGCCGTGCCATAGTGTCGTGGGTCAGTGCGGACCCATATAATCCAATCGTTCGCTTCCTTTATGAAGCGACCGAGCCGGTTTTGAGTAGAATACGCAACCTGATACCGCTGAATATGGGCGGTATAGATTTTTCTCCGATGATTCTGATCATGGTGATCATTTTTCTGCAGAGCTTTATCGTGCCAACCATGAAACAGATCGCCATGGGGATCGGATAGGAACCTCTGTTTTGACAGTAAAATTTTCCTTAATGGGGCAACATAATGTCTATTACTCCACAGGCTATTAAAGATCAGGAATTTCAGGTTAAGTTCAGGGGCTATGACTCTATTGAAGTCAAGGCGTATCTGGAACTTTTGGCAGAGGAGTTTTTCGAGCTGCATGAACAGCTGAGAAAACAGGAAGAGGATTATGACGAACTCCTCGTGGAAAACAAGGCATTGAAGCAAGAGCGGGATGCGTTGCTGCAGGAAGGCAGAGTACGTGAAGAACGTTCTGAGGAAAGCGAGAAAGAGTTCCTGGAAAAAGACCAGCGCATTACAGTGCTCGAAAGCAAGATTGACAGCTCCGAGCAGGAAAAGCTGATCCAGCAGGAGTCCTGGGAGAAGCAGGAAGCAGAGCTTCGTGAAGAGATAGAAAAGCTGACCACTGAGCTTGAAGAGCGAAGTGCGACCGACTCAGAAACGAGTAACGAAGCCGAGAAGCTGCGGGCCCGGGTTGATTTGCTGAACAACCAGATCGCTGAACTGAAGAAGGAAGAGCTGGACTTCAAGTCGACTCTGGTAGCTGCGCAGCAATTTGCCCAGGATGTGAAGAGTAAAGCTCAGCAGGAAGCAGATCAGATAATTTCCGGTGCCCATCAGGAAGTAGATGATTTCCGCATGAAAGCTGAAGCTGAATTGGCAGCCCTTCCGGTGGAAATTAAAAAACTACAAGAGAAGAAAGTGCAGGTGCATGAGGATCTGAGAGCAGTCCTCAACACCTACCTCGAGCAGCTTGATGTGGTTCACGCCATGGGCTCTGATGCGGATGAAGATCTTACCGATCTTTTCCAGTCCATCAGGCTCAATGACGATGAGATGGAGAAGGTCTGATTCTTTTTACTGAGTAAGCCTGAGTCGACTTTGGATTGATGGATGCCATATCTCACCTGCGGCACTGATGGAACAGCCCTGCTGTCCCTCTACATTCAGCCAAGGGCTTCACGTAACATGATAAGCGGAGTGCATGATGGAAGCCTGAAAATTTCGATCACCACCCCGCCTGTCGATGGCAAGGCCAACAGTGCTGTGACTGCCTTTCTGGCAAAGACCTTCAAGGTCGCCAAGCGTGACGTTCAGTTGCGTTCTGGCCATACCTCCCGTCGTAAGACCATTGCAATCAGCGGTATAACTGAAGAGGAAATCCGTGGGTATATTGAATCGGTTCTTAAAAAATGAGACACCCAAACCAAAAGATATTCCGGAACATTCCGGTCATCGTCTGGTAATTGCCAACTGGAAGTGTTACAAGAACAGCGATGAGGCAAAAGCATGGCTCGATGAGTTTGCCGAAGGCTACAAGGCTTCCGAAAATGTTGATGTTATCGTAGCCCCCACTTTTTTATGTCTTGAAAATGTCCGAAAGCACCTGGACAGCCTGAAACTCGACAACTTTTATCTCTGTGCCCAGGATGTCTCGCCTTTCCCCAAGGGGAGTTATACAGGTGCTGTGGCAGCAGATATGCTCAAAGGGCTTGTTGATTTCGTTATAGTCGGTCACTCTGAGCGACGCAGATACTTTCATGAAAAATCCCTCGATGTAACCAACAAGGTCGCCGAGGCCGTTGATGCCGGGATCAGACCGATAGTTTGTGTCGATCAGCCCTATGCCATGTCCCAGCTTACCGCGCTCTCTGATATCGAAAACGAGAATATCATCATTGCCTACTCGCCGGTGGATGCTCTCAGCTTCAGGATTCCCGAATCTCCGGAGAAGGTTGCCGAATCTGTTGATTTCATCAGGGGAATATATCCGGATCGAGCTGTAATATATGGTGGCTCTCTCACAGCTGACTGTGTAGATGAGTATTTCCGCCTCGGTAATGTCTCCGGCCTGTTTATCGGTTCAGCCAGTCTCGATGCCAGCTCCTTTCTGAGGATCGTCTCCAAAGCTGCTTAATTCCCGCCCTCCTCCTTGCCCGATCCGGGTTGCTGCAACTGACCCTTGTATAAATCGTTATCTCAAGGTACGCAGCAACCCCATCTCTACGTCGCTTCAGACATACACTAATTTCTTCCCGCAATATAAGATACACTTTCACTTCGAAAAACCTGACATTGTGGTATCTGTACTCGGGATGTCTCACAATGCAGTATATAATTAATATTGTTATATTATTGGGTTTTTGAGAAAAGTTACATGTAAATAGAAAAGGAGTGAAAAAGTTCTTGGTTTTGTGCATATGTAGACTTAAGATGAGGCTGTTTCTGATTCAATTGGAATGGACCGGAAGGCCGGATAACAGGATTCGACCGACCAGTTTGCGGTAGTTGTGCAGGTTGACCTGAAAGGAGGTTGCATGTCAAAACGAATACTCGTTATCGGAGCAGTCGCATTAGGGCCCAAGGTTGCATGTCGTTTACGCCGGCTTGATCCAGAGGCCAGGATAACCGTTATTGAACGAGATAATTTATTCTCGTATGGAGGTTGTGGAATCCCATATTATGTGGGTGGAGATGTCAATGACCTTGAGGATCTCTATTCGACCACAGCCCACGCGGTACGCGATCAGGATTTTTTTACAGATTGCAAAGGAGTGCATATCCGTGCGGAGATGGAGGCTCTGTCAATCAACAGGAAAGAAAAAACAGTTACAGTCAGGGATCTCAGAAACGGTGAAGAAGGGGTGATGGAATACGATACCCTGGTGTTGGCAACCGGCGCCGAACCTTTTCGTATTCCCATTCCTGGCATAGATTCTCCTAAAGTCATGACGGTTACCAACCTGCACCATGCAGAGCAGGTGAAGAACAAGATGAAAAAGGGCGAAATCGGCAGCGCTGTGGTCATCGGTGCCGGTGCTATAGGTGTGGAGATGGTAGAAGCCTTCACTGATCTTTGGGGAGTTGAAACGACTCTCATTGAAGTTGCCGAAAAAGTATTGCCAATGGTCCTGGGCAAAAATATCGCCAGAATTGCCAAAAGGGAGCTTGAGGACAAAGGGGTTCGGGTCCGGTTAGGGACAACCGTGAGCAAGATAGAGACGGATGCCACGAGTGGTCAGCAGATTGTTTATGCCGGTGGGGAACAATATACCTGTGATCTGGTGATTCTTGCCACGGGTGCACGCCCAAATGCAAAGCTGGCAGCCAACGCCGGACTTTCAATTGGTCAAAGCGGCGGAGTAGTCGTCGACAAGCGGATGCGAACCAGTGATCCTGACATCTATGCGGGTGGCGACTGTGCAGAGTTGACCAATCATGTTAACGGTCAGAAGATGCCGATGCCTCTTGGGTCACTTGCCAATCGACAGGGGCGAATTATCGCCACCAATATAGCTGGTGGGATGGGGTATTTTCGCGGTACTGTCGGGACGTTTTGCATAAAGATCTTTGATTTTGGCGTGTGTACAGCAGGGCTTACAGCAGCCAAGGCGCGCGATGCCGGTTATGATCCTGTCTGTGCCACGGTCTCACAGGCCGATCATGCCCATTTCTACCCCAATTCCGAGCTCGTTTACATGACGCTTATAGCAGATAGTAACTCTAGAAAAATACTCGGTGTTCAGGCAGCTGGAAAGAACGGAGACGGAGTGAAGGCAAGAGTTGATGCTCTCGCGGTGTTGCTGGAGCACGGTATCACCGTTGACGATGTCTGCTGCCTTGAAACCGGCTATGCACCGCCATTTGCCTCGGCCATGGATGTTGTCAATAACGCAGGTAATGCTTTGGATAATATCCTTTGCGGCATGAACAGGCCTATTGATGTACCTGAGTTCCTGGATAGATTTGCCGACAACGGGACTACGGTTCTTGATATCCGGGGTGATCGTGAGTCGAGTGCGGGAAAAGAAAAATATGGCAGTCGCTGGTTACATATCCCTCAGTCGGAGCTGCGCAAAAGAGCCAGGGAAATTCCTGTCGACCAAGACATCTCCATTCTCTGCGATACGGGCCCAAGAGCTTATGAGGCACAGGTCTACCTCGATTCGCAGGGTATCTCAAATACCCGGATCATTCAGGGTGGATATGCCATGATTAGGGTCATTGAGCCGGATTTTGTGGCAGTTTAGCAACCAGCCCCTGCCGATGAATGGCTGCTGTGGTTTGATTTGATGGTATGGTGGCCGTATCGATAGGACTGGGATTTACAAAAAAATATTGGCGGGCTATTTCTTTTTTCTGGGTAACAGAAAGGAGGCAATAAAGCCCGCTGTATTCACTCCGGCCAGGATCAGGCCGATTACACCCAAGGTACCGAAAATACCATGTTTACTGGCAAGGCTGTCGGCGAGAATCAGAATCGAAGAACCAACGATCAGCGCGGCAATAATCATGGCCATGCCCATGATGCGGCTGGAGAGATCGATTTTATCGGCAAGATGTTCAAGTCGCTTCAGTTCGAGGTTGAGGGTGAAGCGGCTATGGCGAAAATAGCCGAGAAACCTCTGTAGATCGGAGGGCAGGCTCTCGAAGAGTTCGAGGTAGCCGCTCATGGTTCTTTGCAGCCGGCCGTAAAGGGCATTTAAGCCGTAACGGCTGATGACGATCTCCTGAATACGTGGCTCCACGTGGGAGATGACATCGAATTCAGGATCGAACTGCTCGGCAACGCCCTCAATGGTCGTCAGGGCTTTGGTGAGCAGAATGAGATCTCCGGGGCACTTGATCTTGTAGCGCTGGAGCATTTTGAAAAACTCGGAGAGCAGGGAAGCGATATCGAGATTTTTCAGTTCATTACTCTGGAAATGGGAAATAAGATGTTGCAGGTCGGTGCGAAAGTCCCTGCGGTCTGTAATTGCAGGGTCCGCCTCGGTAAGTTCGATGACTACCCTGCAGAGTTTATCGATATCAGCTTTTATTACCCCCGCGACAAGATCTATGAGCTGGTCGGTGGTATGTTTGTCGAGCTGGCCGGTCATGCCGCAATCGATAAAACAGATGGTGTTGTCATGTTTGAGGATGATATTGCCAGGGTGCGGGTCGGCATGGAAAAAACCGAACTGCAGGCATTGGGCGAAAACGGCATCCGTACCTCTGGAAACGAGAGTCCGCCGCTCCTGGGCAGAAAGGTCGCCTGGAGTCAGTGAGGAGACAATTCTCCCCTTTATTTCTTCAAGGGTCAATACGTTGCGGGTAGTGGTCTGCCAATAGACCCTGGGAAATGACACGGTGGGGTCGTCTGCAAAATATCTTCTCAACCGGTCGGTGGACTGCCCCTCATGGACCAGATTAATTTCCTTGAGCAACTCGCGGGAAAATTCCTTGGCAACTGCTGTAGGGCTGTATCCAAGATCGTAGAAATATTGCTCTGCCAGTTGTGCCAGGCCTTCCAGCAGAGAGGTATCCTCCTCAACCATTTTGCGGCTGCCCGGGCGCAGCACTTTGAGCACAACTTCGTCACCCTCGTTTGTTACCGCTTTGTGTACCTGGGCCAGGGAGGCCGCCGCCATAGGTACTTCATCGATTTTTTCAAAAAAAGTTTCGAGCCCTTGGGGGAACTCTTCTATAAGTACATTATGGATGTCTGAGTATGGGACGTTGGTGCAGCGATCCTGCAGTTTTTTCAACTCATCTGCCCATTCAGGGGGGATGAGGTCAGGCCTGGTGGAAAGGATCTGTCCAATCTTGATAAAGGTTGGTCCCAGCTCCTCAAGAACCAAACGAAAACGGACGGCACGGGGCTGGTCGGCAGCAGAGGGGCTGAGGCTGGTGTCAACGTCTTCTTTGACCAGGTCGAGTAACCGGTATATTCCGGTATCGAGAACTACCTGTTGAAAACCGAAACGGGACAGAACGCGTATGATTTCGGCGAGGCGCTTGGTATTGCGGATGGTGCGTTTTATATTGCCTATCTTCATAATGAGAAGGAGAAGTAAAAGATGTTGCGAGCAAATGAATTGGAAAAGAATGTTATTAAAGTACCACAGTTACCTTCACACGAAATTTGATTGTTCCGCCAGGGTTTTCTGCTTGGCAACATACAATGTTTTGTTACTGAAATTGCTGAGTATTGTTGCAAGTACCCAAAAGAGGTCCAGTGTAAAGGGCTGATTCTTATTAATTATAGCGACAGCAGGGGCCACTGAAAAGGCTGTCGTCCTTTTTGCCGGGTTGCATGGTCTCGCGCAAAGGAAAAGGTACAGCTGCCGGGATCAATTGTGAAATTGAGTGGCTATCCGACTTCCCGGGTAAGCATTCGCAGATTGAACGGCTTTTCGTAGGGAATGGCTTTGTCAATGAGCTTATCGAGCTTTTTTCGAATAGACTTCGGTGGCGGAAGCGGCGGGAAAGTGGGGAGTAATTCACCTGGAGGCAAGGGGGGGCGAAGCTTGATCTGGTCGGATAACTTCTGATAGTTTGATGGGGTTTGTTGATATTGCTGGCTGGAGGAATGTTCGTCGGAATAGAGATCGAGCCGACGGAGGAATTGCAGAATGGTGTCGATGTCGTTGTTTCTGTAAAAGTGCGCTATTTCCTCTTGAATTGTCTCATGCTCCTCCTGGAGATTCCGAAAGGTTTCAAGATAATCAGAGGCATATTCGTAGAGCTGACAATAGCTGTCGTAGAGCATGTTTTTGTACGCTCTTTTTTGGGTTAACCCTCTGTAGTTCAGGCCCTGGAATACGCGTTTTTTTATGGTAGGGGACTCGACGGTATACGGCTCGTAATATGGGGGCGTTTTGAGCCCGATCAAATGGATAAATTCAGTAATCAGCTCACGACGCTGAAGAAGGATATAGATGCGAACCAGGGAGGTACCCAGGTTGTTTTCAAGTTGCACGGCTGACTGTGTGACCATCTGCTTGTAATTGATGGTGTCGGTTTCGATTCGCTTGCGAAAGCCGAAATAGCGCTCCGCCATATCCTTTTTTACCTGGAAAGCCAGGACCTGTGTAATATCTTCCATATCGGTGCATTAACCAGATTATGTATTGCTGCCTGAGAAGTTGCAGTCATGAAAGGGCATGCGTAAACACACCTCCCGTGATATGTTTATGGGCTGGCAGTTGAGCAGTTAGTGCCCAGTCGCGCTTAACCTGTTGACCAGAGCATATTTACTCCGATTTCCTGACTTCGTTGCTTACTCAGCCTCATAGCGCTGATATGCTCCCCACAGGAAAAAAGAATCCTGGTACTCTATTGCAACGTTTGCAGTATGGCACGATGCGAGACGTAATTCCCCAAGTGAAAATAAAAAATGGCAATAAACGAATCACGAGAAGATATAGTAGCCCGGGTCAAAGAACGCGCTGATATTGTACAGATCATAGGCGAGGTTGTCGATCTGAAAAAAAGTGGTGCACGATACCTTGGGCTCTGCCCGTTTCATGGCGAGAAAACACCTTCGTTTTCGGTCCATTCCGGGCAACAGTTTTTTCACTGTTTTGGTTGTGGGGAGTCTGGTGATGTTTTCTCATTCATGATGAAGTATCACAACCTCGATTTTCCATCAGCTTTAAAGGAGCTTGCAGCCAAATACTCGATAGCTCTCCCTGAGCGGCCACGCTCAGCCGAGCAGGCAAAGCAGGACCAGTTTAAAAAGGAGATGTATGCGGTCAGTGAAAAGGCAGCAGCGCTCTACAGCCGCTATCTCGGTACTGACAAGGCTGCCGGCGCCAGAGCATACCTGACTGAAAGAGGTATCCCCAAAGACATTCTTACCCGCTTCGGCATAGGATATGCGCCATCGGTGGAGGGGGAAGGCTGGGACTATTTCACCGACAAGCTGACCGAAAGTGAAAAGAAGGCATCCCTTGAAGCCGGCCTTTCCGTGAAAAACGACAGAGGCGGGGTTTACGACAGATTCCGTGATCGTGTACTGTTTCCAATCTATGAGATCAGTGGTCAGGTGTGTGGTTTCGGCGGTCGTATCATCGGCGAAGGTCAACCGAAATACCTGAATTCCCCGGAGAGCCGAATTTATAACAAGAGCAAGCTTCTGCTTGGGCTCTATCAACAAAAAGATGCTATTCGCAAGAAGAACCAGGCAATAATTGTCGAGGGAAATTTCGATCTTATTTCCCTTGTCTGCAATGGGTGTGAAAACGTTGTTGCACCGCTGGGGACAGCACTTACCCGCGAGCAGCTTCGCTTACTGAAGCGGTTCTGTGACGAAATAGTACTGTTATTCGACGGTGATGAAGCAGGGGTGAAGGCTGCGGTGCGTTCTGTTCCCCATTTTCTGGCAGAACAGGTTTCCGGCAGGGTGGCACTTTTGCCTGAAGGACATGACCCGGATACCTTTGTGCGCGAAAGAGGGCTCGTGGCCGTTGAGGAGTTGGTCGCCGGGGCGGAGACTCTGCCTGAATTTGTTTTCGGTCAGCTGGTAAAGGAATATGGCCTTACCCTGGATGGTAAAAGTAAGATTGTTGAAGAATTGCGGCCTTTGGTAAAAGCTGCGGCTTCACCATTGCAGCGGACTGTTGTTATTACTCATTTTGCCGAGCAGCTTGGTATCTCAGCCGAACAGCTTGATTCCATGCTGGACCGTTCGGTACCACCTCCAGTGGAGGAAGCTCCGCCGCCACCACCGGAGCCACCGGTAATGCGGGCAGTAGAGCAGATTGAGCCGTTGTCGAAATCACAGAGGCGACTGGTGGAATTCATGGTTCTCAATCCCTCGTACCTCGGTCGCCTTGAAGATGGCGGATTGCGGGAGTGTATAGCCGGAAGTGTTGGGGAGGTGCTGTTTCTGCAGTTGCGATCGCTGATTGCCGAGCACGGCGAGATTGAACCGGAGGAACTGCTGTCAAAGCTGCCGGGGGGAGCCGAGCGGGAACTTGTGTCGGACCTGCTGCTTGAGGCTCCTGACGCAGGGGATGAACATGAGGCTGATTCGCTGATTGGTGCTGAAGCAGAGGAATTGCTCGAATGGATGCGTGTCTACAGGTTGCAACGTGCTTCCAGGCAATTGCTTGATCAAATCTCCGGGATGAAGACTGGTGGGGATTTTTCCTTACTTCAGGAGTTACTGCAAAAAAAACAGAATATAGACAGAGAACTCAAGGGGCCGGAATTATAAGCCAGCTCGGATATTTATTTTACTAACTGTGTTTCTGCTGTTTTTTTTGCGATGGAGAATTGAAGGAAATATTCTTGACATTTTGCTTCAATGGTGTGCATTGTTAGGATGCATGTTTGTGCTTAAAGGAATAGCGATGGTTTCGTTGAGCACTAGAGGAGAAAGTGGAAATTTCCATTAAGGGAAAAAGAAGAGATTTTCCATAGAAGCACTATCGGTAGGCTTCTGTGCTATCAGGGAGAATTTCATGAATCACGATGAACGCGCAAATGATAATGAGTACGAACAGGATGAGGATTCATATGAAAATGAAGATGATCCTGCGATGTATGATTTAACAGGGATCTTTGGTTCAGACGAAGATAGAAGAGGGAACGGTTTCCAAGATGACGTACCGGATGACATAGCAGCCGGTTCTGATAAAGAAAATCAGGTCGGAGTAGTGGCTGGTCGTCGTAAAGGAGCGAAGCGCAGGGCTGCGCGCTCACCCAAAGCTGGTAAAAATGGAAGTCATTCCATAGACCCGATGAATATCTATCTCCGTGAGATGGGAACGCTCACGCTCCTCAGTCATGATGAGGAGCTGAAGCTTGCGAAGATGATGGAAGAGGGCAAGCAGAGGGTACAGGCGTGCGCTTTCCAGACGGTTCTCGCCATTCCATCCCTTCAGGCTCTGGCCGCAGATCTCCAGAAAAACAAAGGCAAGATCTGTCAGACTATCATGGGGGTCCCGGATAATAATCCTGAGCTCATAGAGTCAGAGAGCAAGCTTTTCCTGAAGAACGTCGAGAAGGCTTTGCAACTGGATAAAAAACGTAGTGCTCTCCTGAAACAGTTACAGGATTTTGATCTCAAGCCTGAAAAGGTTGCCGAACTGTACGACAAAGTCGGGGTAATTGGCGAAGAGATAGCAGCACTTTTTAAGGATAAGGTTGTTTGTGCAGATTGTGTTAATGCGGCCGCCAAAGGTTTAGAGGAACTTTCCAGAAAGTTTCGGCGCGTCTTCGTTGACCTGGTACGGTCCAAAAAACTGGTGACGGAAGATGGCTCGGAGCCACCGCCAGAAAAAATAGAACGTTTTGTCAACAGGCAGTTTATTATCGATGCAGGCCTGGATGGTAGAAAGATTCAGAAACTGTTAAAAGAAATTGAAGTTGGCAAGGAGATGACGAAACATGCCAAAGAGGCCTTGGTTCGGGCCAACCTCAGGCTTGTCATCTCTGTTTCCAAGAAATTTGTCAATCGTGGATTGCAGTTTTCAGATCTCATTCAGGAAGGGAACATTGGCCTGATGAAAGCTGTCGAGAAATTTGACTACCACCGCGGCTACAAGTTCAGCACGTATGCCACCTGGTGGATTCGTCAATCCATTACCCGTGGCATAGCCGATCAGGGGCGAACAATCCGTTTGCCTGTTCACATGATCGAGACCATCAACAGGTTGCTCAGGGTTTCCAAGGATTTTCTATTGGAAGAACACCGAGAGCCGACCCCGGAAGAGATGGCCGAACTTCTTGGCTCTGATGTAAATAAGGTGAAATCAGCTCTAAAGATAGCCAAGGATGCAATTTCTCTTGATACGCCGGTGGGTGATGATGGAGAAACCTTTTTAGGCGATTTTATTGAAGATGGTGAACGGGTCGGCCCCCACGAGCAGACCATGATCAACAGCCTGAGAGAGTGCCTTAACCAGGTAATGTCATCGCTTTCACCTCGTGAGGCTAAAGTTTTGCGCATGCGTTATGGCATCAATGTCGAATATGACCATACTCTTGAGGAGGTAGGGCGTTGCTTTGCCGTGACCAGGGAGCGTATTCGTCAAATCGAGGCGCAGGCAATATCAAAATTGAAGCATCCTTCCCGTATTGAAGAACTGCGGGTATTCATGACAGAAAGGTAATTGGCAGACCCGTACAGCCCATCAGGTTTTTTTCTGGGAGTGTGTATCTGCTGATTGGCCGGAGAAATCCGATAGCGGGTTCATTATAAATGGCACCAATTCGGAAACGGATAGGTGCCATTGTCTTTGGGGAAGAGGGGAACTATGTCGTCTGAAGCGGTAGTTGATCCTGGAGTTCAAAGTAAGATGGACTTGGTTGAAAGCCAAAACACGTCGTGTAATCCTCCACCTCCAACTTCTCAGGCTGCGGAGCAGTCTGCATACGATCCGGCTGTTGCCGATTGGGTGACCCTGACATTGTTGCCTGGCTGCGGTCCGGGAACTATCAGGAAACTGGTCGATCATTTTGGTTCCCCCGGGGCAGCGCTTGCTGCTACCAGACGGCAATGGAGTGATGTGTCAGGGCTTGGCTCAAAACAGCTTGCGGCCTGGAATTGCATTGATGAGTGCAGTAAAACAGCCCGTTTGCTGGCAAATCGGACAATATCCATGGGAGGGCAATTGCTGAGCATTGACGATGCGGCATTCCCAGAATTACTTCGCGAGATACCCGACCCGCCTGCTGTGCTTTACTGTCTTGGGGATATCGGTTTACTGACATCTTCCAGCGTAGCCATGGTTGGATCACGATCAGCGACCAGTTATGGTCGCAGGGTGGCACGGTCATTGGCCGAGGGGCTGTCGCGCGAAGGCCTGACCGTGGTCTCCGGTATGGCGCTTGGCATCGATTCGGAGTCACACATCGGTGCCCTGCAGGGCCGGGGCGGCACTATTGGAGTTCTCGGGTGTGGTATTGATGTCGTTTATCCGAGGCAGAATAGTTCTCTGTATCATGAGGTCAAAACAAAAGGACTGCTTATCAGTGAGTATCCTCCCGGGACGAGACCTGAGGGATTTAGATTTCCGGCAAGAAACAGAATTATTGCGGGCCTGAGCAAAGGGGTTGTGGTGGTTGAGGCTGCCAGAAAGTCAGGTTCTCTGATTACTGCCCAGCTTGGCCTGGATTTTGGCCGTGAGATTTTTGCTGTGCCCGGCCAGGTTGATTCGTATAAAAGTGAAGGCGCACACTGGCTGCTGCAACAGGGCGCGCAGTTGGTAATGTCAGCTGCCGATATCGTGGCAGGCACTTCTGCCTATTATAACACTTGCGGCGTAGGAACTTTTGACAATCAACCTGATAATAATATAGAACAATTGGCTCCGGGGCTTGAACCGGATGCAATTGAACTATTGAAGCAATTGGAGCCGTACCCTGTTTCCAGGGAAGAGGTTTCAGAGAAGCTTCATCTGAGCCCTGCCCGGTTGAGCGAACTCTTTCTTTATCTGGAACTGGAAGGGGTGGTTGAAATGGGCCCCGGTGATATGGTACGAAGAACGGTCTAATTACGAAAAAATTAAGTATTATGCTGTTTTTCCATCAGGTAAAACAGCTTTGAATGTATTTACATATCAGGAGATATCATGCGGGAAATACAGATTGCACCATCAATACTTTCAGCCGACTTCAGTCAACTGGGCAATGAGATCAGGGCGGTGGATCAGGCCGGTGCAGAGGTTATTCATATTGACGTCATGGACGGACACTTCGTACCAAACATCACCATCGGGCCTTTGGTTGTCGAGGCGGCGAAGAGAGTGACAGATCGGGTTCTGGATGTCCATCTGATGATCAGTAATCCCGGTGACTATATAGACGCTTTCGCAGATGCTGGCGCAGACTGGATTACAGTGCATGTTGAGGCGTGCACCCACCTGCATCGCGTGATCGGCCAGATCAAGCAGCGCGGTTTGAAAGCCGGTGCGGTATTAAACCCGGCAACGTCTCTTTCAACACTTGATTATGTGCTTGAAGATCTTGATCTGGTCATGCTGATGTCGGTAAATCCCGGATTTGGCGGGCAGTCATTCATCCCATCCTCGCTTGAGAAAATCTGGCAGCTCAGGCAACGTATCGATAGTATGGGGCTTGAGGTGGGAATCGAAGTGGATGGTGGCGTGAGCAAAAAGACCATTCAGGATGTAGCCCAGGCTGGTGCCAATATTTTTGTGGCTGGCTCTGCTGTTTATAACAGTGACGATTATACCGCTACTATCGGCGAATTACGGAAGCTTGCCGAAAATGGTGCTGCTGCGAGAATTGAGTAGCGCGGTCGACTGTCAGTAAAACAGGCGACTTCAGGCTTAGGTGGACATTGAGTTTCAATGCAGAGGTCCACTGGTAATGAATCTTTTATATTAGCCTTGCGGAGAAGACTATGGATCCCAAATATAAGAATCTGACCACAGCGGAAGCTGCAGAAAGTTTGAGTCGTCTGGCAGGTCAGCCTTATGATCTAACGGCAAGCGGGGCCTTGACTGAAACCGACAGGATTGAGAGATATATTTGTGAGACTGGTCCGTTCAGAATGCTATATGCTACGCAACGGGTGGATGATGATGTCCTGAACGCTTTGCAGGCTCTTGCCGATCAATGCGCTCTTACCGCTCAGTTTAAAGAGATGAGAAGTGGTGCGGTGATGAATCGCATTCAAGGTTTCGAGAGTGAGGAGAGGCAGGTTCTGCATACCGCCACCCGGGATGTCTTCGGCGATACGGCCGCCGCTCCAGCCGAGTCGGCCAGAGCCCGAGATGAACTCACCAAGCTCAAAGAATTTTTAACAGATCTTGAAAACGGTAAGATAACAAACGCAGAGGGAGAGAGTTTCACTACTCTGGTCAACGTTGGCATTGGTGGCTCGGATCTGGGCCCGCGCTCCATTTATGAGGCACTCAAACCTTTCGGTATCAGTGGGCGATCCGTCCATTTCATTGCCAACGTCGATCCCGATGATGCTGCTGATGTGCTCAGTCGGGTGGATTTGAGCAGAACCCTGATAAATATCGTCTCAAAAAGCGGTACCACACTTGAGACCCTGACCAACGAGAGACTGGTAATTGAACAGTTGCGCGCGGCCGGCATTGATCCTGCGAAGCATTGCCTGGCAGTGACCGGAGAAGGCAGCCCCATGGATGACCCTGACAAATATCTTCGATCATTTTACATGTTCGACTACATCGGCGGACGGTACAGTTCTACCTCTATGGTGGGCTCTGTTATGTTGGGTTTTTATCTGGGTTATGATCAATTGCTCGAATTTCTCAAGGGTGCAAATGAGGTGGATCAGGCTGCGGAAACTATCCCCGACATTAGGAGTAACCTTCCCTTACTATTGGCCTTGATCGGGGTGTGGAATCATAATTATCTGGAACGTTCTACTGTGGCGGTATTGCCGTACAGCCAGGCGCTCCATCGTTTCCCTGCCCATCTCCAGCAATGTGATATGGAGAGCAACGGCAAATCGATTCATCGGGACGGCAGCCAGGTAAAAATCAAAACCGGACCGATTGTCTGGGGGGAGCCTGGCACCAACGGGCAGCATGCATTTTATCAATTGCTTCACCAGGGAACTGAGATAGTTCCTGTTGAGTTCATTGGTTTTATAAAAAATCAGCGAAATCTTGATCTCATTGTTGAAGATACAACCTCGCAACAGAAACTTTTTGCGAATCTCCTGGCGCAATCGATCGCCATGGCGGTTGGCAGATTGCATGAAAATCCAAATAAAAAGTTTGAAGGCAATCGTCCGAGTTCATTGCTGCTGGCTGATAAGTTGACACCTCACACTATGGGAGCTCTGTTGGCTATTTATGAAGCAAAGATAGTCTATCAGGGCTTTTTATGGGATATCAATTCATTTGATCAGGAAGGAGTGCAACTCGGAAAGGTGCTGGCTACCAGAATCCTGAAACTCATAAAGGGTATGGGTGTCGAAGATAATGAGCTTGAAAATCGGTTTCTGAAAGTTGCTGGAAATGGCAGTAGCAGTAGAATTGCACGGTGAATATGCGTTCATTTTCCCAAAGACAATTACACCGTTTTTTGTTGACAAAATTTCCGGTGGGCGATATTCTCAGCCGCTGAATCACTATACACTGTGATAGTGTTTCGTATTGTCTTGACAGGAGAAACATGTCAGGGCCGGTTCGAAAGTTGAACATGAAGTAGTCGGGTGGGCACATATTGCTCTGCAAGTTGCTTGCCTGCCTGTTCAGGATAAGAACTATAAGATTCGCTATATCTTTTGGTAGAGGTTGTAGTTTAAACAGTAATTCAAAGGAGGAAATCATGGCAAAACATGAGACGCCCTTGTTGGACGAACTTGAGAAAGGCCCGTGGCCGAGTTTCGTCACCGACTTAAAGCAGCAGGCTGAGACCAAGCCTGAGTGCTGGGACATTCTTGGTATCCTGGAGCTGTCCTTCAAGGACAGAATCACCCACTGGAAGCACGGCGGTATCGTTGGTGTTTTCGGATACGGTGGTGGTATCGTTGGACGTTACGCTGACGTTCCCGAGCAGTTCCCAGGTGTTGAGCACTTTCACACCGTACGTGTAGCTCAGCCTGCATCTAAATACTATTCTTCTTCAAATCTTCGTCAGCTCTGTGATCTGTGGGAGAAGCATGGTTCTGGTGTTACCAACATGCACGGTTCCACCGGTGACATCATTCTTCTTGGTACCCGTACCGAGAACCTTGAGCCTTTCTTCTGGGATCTGACCCACGACATGGGACAGGATCTTGGTGGTTCCGGTTCAAACCTTCGTACCCCTGCGAACTGTATCGGTCAGTCCCGCTGTGAGTGGTCCTGCTACGACACTGAAGAGTGTTGTCATCAGCTGACCATGATGTATCAGGATGAGATTCATCGTCCAGCGTTCCCATACAAGTTCAAGTTCAAGTTCTCCGGTTGTCCGAACGACTGTGTTGCTTCTATCGCACGTTCCGACATCTCCGTTATCGGTACCTGGAAAGACGATATCCGTATCGACCAGGCAGCGGTAAAAGAGTACGTAGCTGGTAATTACCCTGCAAACGGTGGCGCCCATGCTGGTCGTGACTGGGGTAAGTTTGACATCGAGAAAGAGGTTCTTGGTCTCTGTCCTACCGAGTGTATGTGGATGGAAGGCGATGAGCTCAAGATCGATAACGCAGAGTGTACCCGTTGTATGCATTGCATCAACGTAATGCCACGCGCGCTTCGTCCGGGTGCAGAGCAGGGTGCTTCCATTCTGGTTGGTGCGAAAGCTCCAATCCTCGATGGTGCTCAGTTCTCTACTCTGGTTCTCCCGTTCATCCCAATGTCTGCTGACAATGAGTTCCAGGAACTCGTTGACTTCATTGAGAACGTTTGGGACTGGTGGATGGAAGTTGGTAAGAACCGTGAGCGTGTAGGTGAGACCATGCAGCGTATTGGCCTGCCGACCTTCATCAAGGTTATGGGACTCGATCCGATTCCACAGCACGTTAAAGAGCCTCGTTCTAACCCATACGTCTTCTGGAAAGAGGAAGAGGTTGAGGGCGGCTTTACACGTGACATTGATGAGTTCCGTGCTAAGCACGCAGCCTAATACCTGTTTTAATTTGAGCTAACAATTCATATTAAAGAAATATAAGGAGATTTATCATGGGCTACAATCCAGATAAACCGATGGACGGACGTATTTCCGATCTTGGTCCACCACATTACGAGCAATTTTTTCCTGAAGTAATCAAAGCTAACAAAGGTAAGTGGCTTTGGCACGAAATCCTCCAGCCTGGCGTTCTGATGCATAAATCAGAGACCGGTGACGAGGTATACACCGTTCGTGTTGGTACCGCACGTCTGATCACCATCAATCTCATTCGTGAGATCTGCGATGTTGCTGATGCACATTGTGATGGTTTCATGCGTTGGACCACCCGTAACAACGTAGAGTTCATGGTTGATGCCAAGGATAAAGTTCAGCCTCTGCTGGATGACCTTGCTGGCCGTGGTAACAGATTCCCGGTAGGTGGTACCGGTGCTGGTGTAACCAACATCGTTCACACCCAGGGTTGGGTACATTGTCACACCCCTGCCACCGACGCTTCTGGTGTTGTTAAGGCGGTAATGGATGAGCTGTTTGATTACTTCACCTCCATGACCCTGCCTGCACAGGTACGTATCGCTCTCGCATGTTGTCTCAACATGTGTGGTGCTGTACATGCTTCCGATATCGCTATTCTTGGTGTACATCGTAAGCCACCTATGATCGATAACAAGCGTATCACCGGTGTTTGTGAGCTTCCGCTCGCAATCGCTTCTTGTCCGCTTGGTGCTGTTAAGCCTGCTAAAGCAGAGGTTGATGGTAAAGAGATCAAGACCGTAAAAGTTACCGTTGAGCGTTGTATGTTCTGTGGTAACTGCTACACCATGTGTCCTGCTATGCCTCTTGCTGATCCAGAGGGTGACGGTATTGCTATCCTCGTTGGTGGTAAGGTTTCTAACTCCAGAACTGCTCCTAAGTTCTCCAAGTTGGTTATTCCTTTCCTGCCAAACACCACTCCACGTTGGCCTGAGACTGTTGATGCTATCAAGAAAATTCTTGAGGCTTACGCTGCAGACGCTCGCAAATATGAGCGTGTTGGTGAGTGGGCAGAGCGTATCGGTTGGGAGAAATTCTTCGAAAAGTGTGAGATCCCATTTACCGATAAGTCTATTGATGACTATCGTCTTGCTTATGACACCTGGCGTACAACCACTCAGTTTAAGTACACCAGCCATATCAAGTAATTGAAGCCTTGACAGACGTTTGTCTTTTCATCGCAATATCGCGGTGAAAAGACGGCGCCGTTGGACTTCTACCTATCTCTAGGAGGGGTCGTTATGCCTAAAAGCATAGACGAAATCAAAGCAGCAATGATTGAGAAGGCTGAAAAGTCTCCGAAGCCACAGCTGTACATCAAGGATTTCTATAAATGTGATCCTGATACCAAGCCTCGTCAGATCAAAAACATCGCGAATGAGCTTGTACGTGAAGGAAAACTGATGTTCTGGTCTTCCGGTTCTACAACCATGTACGGTGTACCAAGTCGTATCAAGAACGAGGAAGGTGAAGAAGGTATTAATTAATTTATTACCTGTCACTGAGTAGATCGTTGTTAAAGTGCAGAGTCTCAGGACTCTGCACTTTTTTTTTGCCTGGATTTCTGACTATGAAAATTGTTCGCCTGCAATCAACCGATTCAACAAATCGTGTAGCCATGGAGATGGCTGCGGACGGTGCAGCTCATGGAACTGCGATTATCTCAGCCACTCAGACCAAGGGACGTGGCCGGTTAGGTAAAGTATGGCAGTCTCCAGCCGGAAAAGGGCTGTATACCTCAGTGATACTTCGACCTGTCCTCAAGGCTGAGGACTTTCCATATCTGACTTTTGTGGCAGGTCTTGCGGTGGCAGATGCTATCAAGCAACTGTACAATTTGCAGCCTGGCCTCAAATGGCCTAACGACATCTACTTTTTCATGAAGAAGTGCGGTGGTATTTTAAGTGAGTCTTCGGCATTAACCGAAGATCCGTCCTGCCGTTTTGCTGTTGTTGGGATAGGCTTGAATGTGAACACTACAATAAATGATTTTCCTGCTGAGGTAGCCACAAGGGCGACGTCTCTGTTTATAGAATCTGGCCGGGAAATGTCCGTAGATGAGGTATTCACCAAGATCCATGCCCAGCTGCTGCTCGAGGTCCAATCATTCGAACATCACGGTTTTACACCTGTAATTAAGAGGTGGCGAGAGTTAGACTGTATGTTTGGGAAGAGACTGGCTTGGGTTGCGGTCAATGGTAAGGTGGTAGAAGGTATCTCGCTGGGCCCTGACAATCTTGGCAGACTCCACATTCGTGACGATTCAGGAAAGGTTCACGAAGTACTCTCAGGTGATGTGCAGCTGGGAACAAGCTGAGGCACACCAGTACAGGCTACTTGAAATAAAAAAAGCCCTCACGGAGAGTATCCGTGAGGGCTTTTGCGTCTAACCTGTACAGTTATTGTTCTAATATCTGTAATAATCAGGCTTGTAAGGGCCTTCGACTGAAACACCAATGTATTTGGCCTGTTCAGGTGTAAGATCGGTAAGCTTGGCACCGATTTTTTTCAGGTGCAGTTTGGCCACCATCTCATCGAGTTGTTTGGGAAGGAAGTAGACACGCTTCTCATATTTCTCTGAGTTATTCCAAAGCTCAATCTGCGCCAGTACCTGATTGGTGAAGGAGTTGCTCATAACAAAGCTCGGGTGGCCGGTGGCGCAACCAAGATTAACCAGACGACCTTCTGCCAGTACGATTATTTTCTTGCCATCAGGAAAGACCACGTGGTCCACCTGTGGTTTGATGTTCTCCCAGGGGAGATCGCGGATGCCAGCGATGTCGATCTCTGAATCAAAATGGCCGATGTTGCAAACAATAGCCTCATTAGGCATCTGTTCCATGTGGGCGCGGGTGACTACGTTGACGTTGCCTGTGCAGGTTACAAAGATGTTACCGTAACTGGCAGCCTCTTCCATGGTAACGACTTTAAAGCCTTCCATGGCCGCCTGAAGAGCACAGATAGGATCAATTTCAGTAACATAGACAGAAGCACCCATGCCGCGAAGTGCCTGTGCACAACCTTTTCCAACATCACCATAACCGACCACCACGGCATTTTTGCCTGCGATCATTACGTCAGTGGCGCGTTTGATACCGTCGATCAGTGACTCGCGGCAGCCATAGAGGTTGTCGAATTTTGATTTGGTTACAGAGTCGTTTACATTGATGGCTGGGCACTTAAGTGTGCCTTCAGCGGCCATCTCGTTGAGACGAAGAACACCGGTAGTGGTCTCTTCACTGATACCTTTAATCTTTTTAATCTCTTCCGGGTATTTCTCGTGCATTATCTGGGTGAGGTCACCGCCATCATCGAGAATCATATTCGGGGTCCAGCCGTCGGGACCGAAGATTGTCTGATCGATGCACCACCAGAATTCCTCCTCACTTTCACCCTTCCAGGCAAAGGTCGGAAGGCCGGCGGCAGCCATTGCTGCTGCGGCATGATCCTGGGTGGAAAATATGTTGCAGCTTGACCAACGAAGCTCTGCGCCAAGCTCGACGAGAGTCTCCATCAATACCGCAGTCTGGATGGTCATATGCAGGCAGCCTGCGATACGTGCACCCTTCAGCGGCTGCTGATCGCGATAATCTTCACGGAGCGCCATCAGTCCCGGCATTTCGGTTTCGGCGATCTCAATTTCTTTACGTCCCCATTCAGCCAGGGAAATATCAGCGACTTTATAGTCTTGGGTTTGAGTAGACATAGTGTGTACCAGCTATAATTCAGGTTAATCTTTTAGTGGACGCGATTACAGTTTAGCAGCGATCCGCAGTTGTTCTGCTTTGTCGGTTTTTTCCCAGGTGAAATCAGAATCCTCTCTACCGAAATGGCCGTAGGCAGCAGTCTTTTTGTAGATCGGTCTGAGGAGATTAAGGTGATGAATGATAGCTTTAGGACGAAGATCGAAGGTGTCAACAATAAGTGCTTTGATCTCCTGGTCAGAGAGTTTACCGGTACCAAAGCTGTTTACATTGATGGAAACGGGATGGGAGATACCGATGGCATAGGCCACCTGCACTTCAAACTCATCAGCAATCCCTGCTGCAACGATGTTCTTTGCAACATAGCGTCCCATATAAGACGAGGATCGGTCTACCTTGGAGGGATCTTTACCTGAGAATGCGCCTCCGCCATGTGATCCCCGTCCGCCGTAGGTATCGACAATAATCTTACGGCCGGTAACGCCGCAGTCGCCGACAGGGCCACCGATAACAAAGCGTCCGGTTGGGTTGATGTAAAATTTAGTGTTGGCATCAATCATGTTTGCAGGCAGTACAGGCCGGATGATCTCTTCGAGCACGGATTCTTTGAGATCCTTATGGGATACACTCTCATCATGCTGCGTGGAGAGGACAACAGCCTCTATGCGTTTGGGCTTGCCCTGATCGTACTCAACTGTAACCTGGCTTTTTGCGTCTGGGCGAAGCCATGGGAGGACACGATTCTTACGTACTTCCGATTGCATTTTGGTGAGCCTGTGTGCATAGTAGATGGGCATTGGCATCAGCACTTCTGTTTCGTTGCAGGCGTAGCCGAACATGAGGCCCTGATCACCGGCGCCCTGATCAAGGTCAAGACCGCTGCCTTCGTCAACACCCTGGGCAATATCAGAAGACTGCTTATCAATCGAGGTCATCACAGCGCAGGATTGCCAATCAAAACCCATGTCGCTGGAGTTGTAACCAATGCTCTTAATGGTCTGGCGAACTACATCGGGCATATCGACCCACGCAGATGTGGTGATCTCTCCTGCAATGAGGGCCATGCCGGTGGTAACAAGTGTTTCGCATGCAACACGGGCATTTGCATCCTGGGCGAGGATGGAGTCAAGAATTGCGTCTGAAATCTGATCGGCGACTTTATCCGGATGTCCCTCGGAAACAGATTCAGAAGTAAAAAGATAGTTAGACATGGATTATCTCCGCTGTAATTGTGCTGGATGAAACCAGTATATGGATTGTAAACCGTAAATATTATATCGAGTTTATATTTGGTAACCAAGAATGTTACAGGACTATCCGAGATTTGTAATACGAAGTCGCTGCTGAATCAAGGAAGATGCAAAAAAACATCGTACTTTATACCAGATTTGCAGTAAAAGGGTAGTGAAATTGTGCGGGCAGTTGGTGTGTTAGGTGCAGAGGCAGTTTTCATATTAAAAAATAGTAAGCATGAATCAACTATTTGAGATATTGCCATGCGCATTTTGGCCGAAATTTTCGGGACGCTTAAAATGGCTTGAAAGCATGCCAAGAATATTGAACTATGACCTGGTTCTGATCTTACCTGTAACAATCAGGTAAGTGGTATAAAGATAGAAGCGAAAGAGAAGAGACCTTTCAAAAGCAGCGGTTCACGCGGCTGATTTGAAAAATACATTGAATTTTAATTACTCAAGACTGCGTTTGCCGGCCAACTGCCTGTTATATGCAAATGCTGGTGAAGGAATCAAAAAATGTCTATAGCTGAAGCACAAAATGTGCTGAAAATCGAGGAGCAGGGGCTTGCCGCGGTAAGGGAACGGATCGGTTCCGAGTTTATTGAGGCGGTGGAGAAGATTCTCGCCTGCAAGACCAGGCTTGTTATCACCGGAATTGGAAAGTCTGGCCTCATCGGTCAGAAGATTTCAGCTACGCTGAACAGTACAGGCACGCCATCGTTTTTTCTGCACCCGGTAGAGGCATTGCATGGCGATCTCGGCATGGTTATGAAATCGGATGTGGTTATCGCGATCTCGTACTCGGGTGAAACTGCGGAGCTTAATGGTCTGCTCAATTCATTGAAACAGAGAGGCAACACTATTATTGCCATGACGGGTGGTGCCACCTCGACCCTGGCCAGTTATGCCGATATCGTTTTGAATATTCGAGTCCCGAAAGAGGCGTGTCCACTGGGATTGGCGCCAACAGCCAGCACCACCGCAACCCTGGCCCTGGGTGATGCCCTGTCTGTTGTGCTGTTGAACAGAAGAAACTTTCAGGCTGAGGATTTTCGTTTCAACCATCCAGGCGGTAGTCTCGGTCAACGACTTAAAGTCAAAGTTGAAGAGGTGATGCTTAAGGGGGACGAGATGCCGGTCATTTCTGAGACTGAGCTAGCGTCTGCCGCAATTGCTATTTTAAATGCCAAGAATATTGGTGCAGTATTGGTGGTGGGTGCTGACAACCTGGTGGGAGGAATAGTAACAGACGGTGATGTTCGCAGGCTGCTTGCAGAAGCAGCAGATCTTACCGGCAAGACTGCTGGTGATATTATGACAAGAAATCCTTTATCGATAACCGGTGAGGCAATGGCAGCTGATGCTCTGTCTATCATGCAGCAGCATGAGATTACTGTGTTGCCTGTGCAGGGAGAAGAGGAAAAACTGGTGGGTATCCTTCACCTCCACGATTTGCTTGGTAAAGGTGAATTTCGCTTCCTCGTCTGATCGAAATAAACGCAAAGTCAGCATTTGCAGAGGGGCATCCGGTTTACGTCAGAACCGGATGCCCCTTTTTATTGCGAACTATCGGCGTTTGCAAACTCCCATTTGTCCTGGTCAAGGTCATATGAGTAGTACATTACGAGCTTGAGTGGACGTCCTCGCCCGCTTTCCGTGCATTCAAGCTTAAAAAGATAATGGCTGGGGTCGAGCTCTTTGACGAACTCGGCCGATGGCGAGGAAATGGTGTCTTTACTGGCTGCAACGTAATTTCTGGTTACAAAGGAATAATAATTTTCCACCAGGTATGTCGTGCAGTAATCAAGGAGGGCCTTTCTTTTCAACTCTTGAGATGTGTCCCGGGCATCGGTGAGAATCTCAGAAAACTCAGCCTCATCAGCGTAAGCGCTACCGGTGATACTTGCCATGACTACAGCAAGTTTGTCCAGAGCCTCATTGAATTTACCTTCTCCTCTCAGTGTTTCCACCGCTTGACGGTCTCGTATTATGGTGGATTGCAGGATGATCCGCTCAAGCTTTTCAACTGAATGTTGATAATCTCCCTGATTGAGCAGCTGGTAGCTGCTTTTTAGAATTGCAATGGCCTGTTGGTAGTGGCTGATGGCATCGTCCCATCTGCCATCGGCAAAGAGACTATTTCCGGCGTCAATGTTTGAGTAAAGTTCAGCTCGAGTTATGTTCTTTCTGATATCGGTGAGTTCTGGCGGTTCAGTCTCTGAGAGGAGTTTGCCTGTTTCGGCCGCTTTGGCGAAAAGCGACATTGCACCTGGCCAGTCAGATTGTGAAAAGAGGGTATCTGCCTGCTTCTTCAGCGAAGAAAATTGATATTTGGCGAGTATGACTTCAACCCTTGAACGCAAGGGAGCAGCGCTTGCAGCAGGCAGCGAGCTGAGTTCATCACTTAAAGAGTTAAGTGCGGCCAGATCAACAGAATCATTCCCTTGAAGAAAAGCATTTTCTATCGCCTCCAGCTTGGCAATAAAAGCTGCATGAGCGGCTTGTCGGGAAAGCCGGGTCAGTTCTTCATCAGGTAGTACCTTCAGGTCATCATCAAGTTCGATGGCTCTTCTAAGGTTGGTCTCGGCAGCAAGCCAATCGGATTCACTGAACGCGGTTTCGCCGGAGGCCAGTACCTGGATGAGTTCCTGACGTTGCGAGACTGTAGCTTTGAGAACGTATTCTCCCTCGAACAGTACCTTACCCTTGAGTCCCTGTTGTAAGGTCTGCGAGTTAAGTGCCGAATGTATCTGTTGCTGTAAAGCGGCAACCTCAGCCTGATGAAATAGTATTATGGAATCGCTTGCTTTTCTGGAGTCCAGGCAGGCATTCTGTGCTGTACGGAACTGTTGATTCTTTACGGCGGTAGTGCATTGCTGCAAAAAAGATCGACTTTGTTCGAGCTTGCTTGAGCCGTTTATGGCAAGAAAGCCTAACCCGGAACCGGCTATTACGACCAGCCCGGCTAGGGAGTAGACGAGAGGTCTGCTAAACTTCGGCACGGCCAGTTTACCCTTTCGGCCTTTCTTGTGCTCTAGCACTGAAGCTTGTTTGGTAACTGGGGGGGCGTTTTTTTTGCGAGTGGGGGTACTCTCTACCTTTTGAGCCACAGGCGCATCGACAGCAAAATCTGTCTGCAGGTCACTGAAATCGTCTGGCTCGGTGGTTTCATTTTCTAAAAGATGCTCAATCTTACTGATCTTCTCCAGGATATTGGGAAAGTCTGCAACGTGTTTTTCGACCGCCTGGAAACATTCAAGGGCTTTTGACGGTTCATCCTGTTGCTGTAATTGCAAAGCCTGCTGATGAAGAGCAGAACCCTTCTCCATTGCTGTAGAGGCAATTTTTCGAAGTTGTCTGATCTCTTTGGAGTCTGCGGTGTCGGGTAGCGCTGACAGTTCAGCGTCCAGTTCCTGAAAATGTCTCTTTGATGCCAAAAGGTTAAATCGTTGGAGATCAATGTCGCTGAGAATATATGGCCGTGGCGCCATATCTTTTGGTACAGATTGCTCAACAGGAACGGATTGGGAAATGTTGCTTTGGTCTGGTGGATTGTATTCGAGGGTTTCCTCCTCGAAGGTGAAATCATCGGCGAAATCAGAATCCTGAACTACATCGAACTCCTGTTTTGTTTTTTCAAGTTCCAGGGGTGGCGGCTGCTTTAAATCCCCAGCATACTCTTTTGCAAAAGGCAATTGGGATTGATTGGCAAGGAACCAGTCAGCGGCAGCGGGGTTAAAGGGATTCTGTGTGGAATATCTTTCCCCACCAATCATCATTTTGAGGTGGCGGATCAACTCAACCAGCGAAGGCGTGTTGCTCCAGAAATCCCCAAGACAGACAGCGGAGTTATCGAAGTCTGGGTGAAATATAGAGCTTTTCGGCTTGCAACTTGGTGGGAAGTGTGGGAAACCAAACGGTATTGACATGCTGACCACATGTTCAGATGTGATCTCTATGTTACCTTGTTCATCCTTCGTGGTACAAGGAATATGAAAGGTAATCTCATACTCGTTTGGTGGATCACCTGCAACAGGAGTTATGGTTATATCGGAGTCCTGTTGAAATTCGTTCTCGATTTCAGAGAACAGCTTACCAAGCGTCTGATTGTCTACAGTCATCACAAATAAATAATATAGTTAAGAAAAAAATCATAATTTCCGCTTACTATATCAATTTCACCCTGCGAACTCCATGATAAAAAGGTTATGATGTGATTTGTTGTGCAGAGAATTGAAAGGTTGATTTCAGGTGGTCGGTCAATCAACGGTGAATCATGTATAATATTCAGCAAAAAACACTTACACGGAATTCCTGAAGCTGTTGTGGTCATTGCTCTGATAGCTTCGTCGTAAAATTTATGAAATCCCTCAAAGCCTATTTTGAAATAGCAGAAGATATAAATTGCCCCCTGTATGCTCAGGGTGAATTCATGCAACTCAGTGACAAAACCTTCACTTGCCCAGTTGGCAAGGAGGTGTGTCTCATCCTGGTCAGGGATATGACCCAGCTCTTATTCACCTTGCTGAACGAGGCTGGAAAAGGACGTAAAGAAATATCTCCTAAACTACATAGCTGTAGCGGTTGCACCGGGCTGATTAAATTCAGGCAGGCCGAGGAACCGGTACAGGGGATACCAGAGGGAAAAGAAAATATCGATAGCCGTGTTGAGACAGTCATGCAGGAGATTCACGGTACAACCGTTGAGAGTCAATTCCTGCATTCCATCCCGCCTGAAAAACTCCATCAGGTGCTGAAATCCTTCAAGGAAGTTGTTGTTCCGGGTAATACCGTGCTGGTAGAGCAGGGCGACAAAAACTCCAATCTCTATCTCGTGGTAACTGGAGAGTTTGCGGTGGAAACGAGGGGGGAGCAGATAGCAACCCTTGTTGCCGGTGATATTTTCGGCGAGATGAGCTATTTGAGTCCCGGCACGGCAATTGCCACCGTGAGGTCACTGGATGATGCACAGGTCCTTACTGTACCCATAGAGGATTTTTGCGAAATGCTCGAATCTGAATCCTCCGTACAGAGTTATATGGCCCGCCTCTTGGCGAATAGACTACAACAGATCAACCAGGCTCGTGCTCGTGATTTCGAATCGTGCATGACCGGGAAACTCGACGAAGTCCTCCCTGCTGAATTATTCCAGGTGTTTCACATGCACCAGAAAACAGGCGTGCTGTCGATGAATCTTGATAGTGGGGAGGCGCGGGTTTTATTCCGGGAAGGTTGTATTATCAACGCCACGTATGGCGACAAAGAAAGCCAGGAAGCGATTTTTGCAATTCTGGCCGAAAGGAGTGGCTACTATCGCTTCATTACAGGATTGTCAGCCAAAGAGATGCGCGCCGCCGAAATTGGCGATTTCATGGCACTGCTCATGGAAGGTATTAAAAGAGTCGACGAAGAGGGCAAGGGCTGAGCAGTCCGGTCAGTTCAGCTCCTTGCATCCCCAGAGTATGAAATCAGGTCTTTTTAGTCGGCAAAAACAGGCAGCTTCAGAATTTCCGTAAAGCTTTCCACGTGGTAGTCCGCGTCTAATTCATCGTTTTTAAAAGCGATCAGTCGCATCCCGCAATTCTTTGCAGTTTCTTCATCCACTGTAGAATCCCCAATGTAAATGGCCTCGTCAATCATACAGTCAAAATGTTTAATGATTTCGAGTAATGGATCTGCAGCCGGTTTAGGTCTTGGCGAGTTGTCAGCGGTCATCACCTTACCGAAATAGTGCTCAAGCTTAAATTCCTTTAAGAGGGGCATCATGGTATCAGACCTGTTTGTGGCAATAGCCAGATTATAGTTGTCACGGGTCTTTTCCAGGAAGTTGAGTAGATCAGGTTCCATATCCATGTGTTTCAGGAAAGGCAGATAACTGTTAGCCCTGCGGTATTCGTGCACCTGCTCGATGGACTGTTGCGGATAATTGCGGAAAATGTGTTTAACCGAGTCGTAGACACTATGGATATGCACATAGTGCAGTTCATCCTCGTTCATCTCAGAGAATCCGAAGTGGGTGAGGAGAGAGTTATAGTAGTGGCGGTTTGAGTTCTGTGAGTCGAACATCACGCCATCGCAGTCAAAAATAATAGTTTTCAGCATGGGTACAGCGTCGGGAACGGGAATCTAAGATTGAAAATACAGATCTTTCAGCCAGTCGATGGCAAAAAGCAATAACTCTTCATCATTATCTAAAACAGAAGAAGGTACTTCGCCAATATTTAGTGTACCGGCGTGAACCTGGGCCCTGAATACGTCAATATTGTACAGAGCCAGGGTGTAAAGCCTGAGTTGCTCATCATTAGGCATAAACAGGCCCTGCCTGATTTTATCGTGCTGGATCAGGGTGGCGATGGCGTCATTGAACCGATTATAAGAGACCAGATCCTGATCCTGTGAGTACTTCTCAGGAGTCTGTTCCACAGATTCAGCAAACCCTTTACAATGAGACTCTTTCATCAGCACAAAATGTTGATGAAGTTCACCGCTTCGAGTCCGAACGGCTGCTCTGCCGAGCGGGTATGCCCGGCAGGCCCCAGGGCGGTGCGAATAGATCGCACAGCCCTTTTCCTTGTCAACGAAGGCACAACTTGCCTGCCCATCATCTATCATGGTCAGGTAATATTTGGGGAACATGTCTTGCTCCCCGCGCTCCTCAATGATGTACTGGTCGTGTAACTGCTGGGAGGTTAAACCGGTACCCCGGCGCATTCGCAGTACGTCATATGGTGTCAGTGCAAGCTCAAGCATTTTGCAGCAGTCGGTGAAGCATGGCACACCAGGGTGGCAGGCAAAGTTGAAAGGCTCGTCTGACTTGAGGCGGTAAACCGCCTCAGGGAATTGTGGTCGTGACATGTTGACGTATCTCCTGTGATTACTGTTCGCGTTTCCAAAGTGTCAGCAGCGGACTCGCGATAAAAATCGAGGAATAGGTACCGACAAGTACACCTGTAAGCAGTGCGAACGAGAAGTCATGGATTACGGAACCGCCAAGTACGAACAGGGCCGCCAATACCATAGCCGAAGTAAGCGAAGTAACGATTGTTCTACTGATTACCTCATTAACGCTCATGTTGATAATGGGGATAAGCTTATCCTCACTGGCCTTCTTCAGGTTCTCACGTATGCGGTCGAAGACAACAACGGAGTCGTTGAGTGAATAACCAGCGATAGTGAGTAAGGCTGTTACGATAAGCAGCGTGATTTCCACATTCAACAGGTAACAAATTGCAAGCACCACCAGCACGTCATGGGCTGTAGCTGCCGCTGCGGCCAGACCAAAACGGATGTCAAAGCGCATTGCCAGGTAGAAGATAACACCGACAAGGGAAATCAGGATAGCCTGGATAGCCTTATTACGTAGCGCAGCAGAGACGGAAGAGCCGATTTCAGACTGGCTTTCGAGGACAAAGCCTTTATCTGCAAGGTTCTCATGCAAGATGACGTCAACACTTTCAGCGAGATTGGCGACGGTTGCTTCATCCTGCTTTATTTTGACGATCAGACGGTTCTCGTTTTCAACCTCCTGCAGGTTAAAACCTTCGAGGTTACTGCCGTCAAAAGCTGAACGAACTTCACTCATTGTGAAGTTCTGGCTTGCCTGATACTGGAGCAGGGAGCCACCGGAGAAGTCAACGCCAAGGTTGGCAGTGCCACGAGCGATCTGCATGAATGCGAAAAGGCCAATACAAACCATTATGCCGGAGCCGACATAGGTGAATTTGCGTAGGCTCATGAAGTCGAGGTTCGGCTTCTTGGTGAACTGCATGAAGCGCAGTTTCTTCATTGGCTTGCCAGAATTGAAGGTGTCAAAGAGCAGGCGGGAGAAGAACAGAGCGGTGAAAAGGTTGAAAATAATACCCAGAGAGAGGGTAACGGCAAAACCTTTAATCGGGCCGGTGCCGAAGAGAAACAGTGCAGTTGCGGTAATAAGTGTGGTGACCTGGGAGTCGACAATGGTCCAGAATGCTTTGCCGAAACCGGAGTCGACACTCGAGCGCACCGATTTTCCTAGCGCATACTCTTCCCGCATTCGTTCAAAAATAAGTACATTCGCGTCAACGGCCATACCGATGGAGAGGACGATACCGGCGATACCAGGAAGGGTAAGTGTGGCATTCAAAATGGCCAGACCGGTGAAGAGAAGCAATATGTTCAGGGTCAGGGCGAAGTTGGCAATAATACCGGAGAGCCTGTAGTAGATGAACATAAAGGTCAAGACGAGTATCGCCCCGAAAACACCGGAACTCAGGCCCCTTTGGATGGAGTCCTGACCAAGTGTTGCGCCAACGGTCATGTTCTGGATAATGTCAACAGGAGCCGGCAGGGCGCCAACTCTGAGCACGATTGCCAGATCTGATGCCTCTTCGTGACTGAAGCTGCCGGAGATCTGTGCCGAGCCACCAAGAATTTTCTCACGAATAACAGGCGCTGAGCGCACAACGTTATCAAGGACAATGGCCATCCGCTTGTTGACGTTCTGCTCGGTGATGTGACCGAAGAGTTTGCCGCCGCGACTGGTAAGATCAAGGCTGACGTACGGCTCATTGAAGGTGCCGCCTATGCGTACCTGGGCGTCTTTAACCATGTCGCCGGTCATTAACACCTGATTCTCAAGCAGAATAGGTACGGAGACTTCCTGCTTGGTGTTGGGGTCGATGGATTTTTCAAAGTGAATAGAAGTGTTCTCGGGCAAAATGGAACTGAGTGCACGATTCAGCTTGCCGATTTCTTCACCGTCTTGCCACTGTCCGGATTGAACAGCCTGATTCACCAGCTCACGGAGATTGAGTCCGCTTGAATCTGCAACCATCTGGAATTCGAGCTGAGCGGTGTCGCCAAGGAGTTTCATGGCGCGTTCCGGATCACGTATGCCTGGAAGCTGAATAACAATCTCATCGGCACCCTGACGGAGAATAACAGGCTCGGCCACACCAAACTGGTCAATCCTGTTTCTGATGATCTCAAGAGACTGATCAACAGCGTGGGTTTTGATGTAGGAAATTCGCTCATCTTTCAAACTGAGAAAAATGCGGGGAAAGGTTCCTTCCTTTGATTCGAGACGGGCGTCAATGTCAGGGAAGTCATCGGTGATGAGGGCCTGAACCTGTTTTACCGCTCCCGTATTGGGCAGGGTAAAGATAACCGTTGCAGGGTCATTGGACGGTGTGCGTACAGCACTGATTGATTCTTCTGCCAGGGTATCCTTGATATCGTTGGCTGAAAATTCGAGGGCGTTTTCCTGGGCTTTGTCAAGATTGACCTTTAAGATCAGGTGCATACCTCCTTGAAGGTCAAGGCCAAGCCTGAGCCCTTCAGGGGCAAGATATTGCTTCCACCAGTTTGGGGTGGAAGAATAGAATGAGGGGACAATCGTGACTACGGAGAGTACGACCAACATGGCCATGAGACCAAGTTTCAGCTTTAGTGATGTGTTCATTGATAGCCCTAAAGAAAGTATCTGTAATAGGTTATGATCTATTCAAGCGGTAAACCACTATCATTGTATGGTTTCAAATGCAGCGATTATAACGTGATGACTGATTCTTGCAAGGTTATGCGTCGAATTATTCACGTAATGATGCATGAACAGGCCGATGATTTATGCTGGGTCCAGCCAAATTCATGGGGCCGGTGCGAATAAATCTGCATCAAACTTTCATGCTGTCAGACGTTGATGTACTGAAAAAGCAACATAAGTATACGGGCTTTGGAAGATGAAAGAAAGAGAGGATACATCCCGTTTTCACGTCCTTTCGTGTAGTGGTAAAGTAATAATCGTACTGTGCCGGAAATGGAAATTCAACACTGCCATTTAGAAGTGTTCGTCGGCCTGCCTGCAGGCTGGGCCAGCGAGTTAACCGGTTCCGTTGACATCAATAACTATCGAAAAGATTGTTGGTAATATCATGGTCGTTTCAGGTTATCGATTTTTTTTCGGAGGTACAGATGGATGCTCTACTCCCTGATTATGTCCAATGGCTTATGGATAAAGAGAATTATCCACACCAGGTGGAGTCAGTTGAACTAATTCAGACACATATCTCCTACATTGTTCTGGCCGGGGCGTATGTGTATAAATTTAAAAAGCCCGTTGATTTTGGTTTTCTGGATTTTACATCATTGGAGAAACGAAAATATTTCTGTAATGAAGAGCTGCGCTTGAACAGACGATTATGCCCCAATGTTTATCTGCGTACTGTAGAACTCGGCAAATGTTGCGATGACTTCTGCTGGGGAGAAGGCGATGAGCCGATCGAATATGCGGTTCAAATGAGACGTCTGAAGGAAGACAGAATGATGGGTCGGCTCATAGCGCGAGGGCAGCTTCAGAAGGCTGATATCGTACGAATAGCCGATGTCCTTATACCTTTTTATGAACGTGCCGGTCGCTCCGACCGGGTGAAACAATTTGGAGATGTCAGAGTTGTAAGCAGGACTATCCAGGAAAATTTCATGGAGACCCGCCAGTTTGTGGGCGGTGTCGCACTGCCAGAGAATCGCTTTAAAAAAATACAACGTATTGCTCTGCGGTTCCTGGGAAAAGAGCAGATTTTTGCGCAGAGGGTACGGCTCAATAAAATTTGCGAGTGTCATGGGGATCTGCATTCAGGCAATATATGCCTGGAGCAGGAGGTGGCGATATTTGACTGTATTGAGTTCAACGAGAGACTCAGGTGTACAGATATTGCAGCAGACCTGGCTTTTATGGCTATGGATCTCGATTATCATAGCTTGCACGATTACTCTGATCTCTTCATCAATAGTTATCTGGAGAGGTCTGAAGATGAAAAACTTATGGACGTGCTGGCTTTTTATATGTGCTACCGGGCGTATGTCCGTGGAAAAATAGGGTTACTGACTTCAGCTGATAGCCATGTGTCAGCCGAGACCAGAAAGAATGCTGAAGAATCTGCAAAGAAGTACTTCATGTTGGCTGAGGAGTATGGAGAGCAAATTGAGTGTAGATAACGTACAAAGGTTACTGATTTTTTTTGGCCTAACTGGTTCAGGCAAAAGTTACCTGGCAAGCCGGTGGGCCGAAAAGAATGGTTTTGCCTATTTTAATTCAGATGTCATACGAAAACAGCTTGTGGGGATAGTGCCTACCCAACAGTGCAGGGATGGTATTAACAGCGGCTTTTATCACCCTGAATACAGCAAAAAAACCTATGAAGAGATGTTGAATTGTGCGCTCGGAGCACTGGAGGATGGGCATCCAATTGCGATCCTGGATGCTTCCTTTCATTTGCAAAATCAGCGACAGCGCGTTATTGATACCTTCAGCAGAGATTATCAGGTACTGTTTATCTATTGTTTTTGTAGTGAAAATGTTACGCTACAGCGTCTGAAGAAGCGTCTTGCAGAGCCTGACGCGGTGTCGGATGGTCGTCTGGAGGTCTACCTCGACCAGTTGAAAAAATTCGAATATCCAGTTGAGATACCGAATGAACTGCTGCTTGAGCTTGATACCGACGCGTCAGTTGAGCACCTTATAGCCCGTCTTGAGGATTTTGTCACTTCTGCACCTTCCGCCGACAGGAAGGATGCCTCGCCTAATCAATAACTACCGAAGGGACCGCACGTGTATACTCAGATTTATATTTTACGTTTTCCAAAAGATACCAGTGACAAACCGTTTATTTATCAGCTGGTCAAAGAGTATGATCTCGAATTCAACATACTGAAGGCCGATATCCTGTTGCAGCGTGAAGGGGTGATGATCCTCGAACTGACAGGGAGCAGTAAAACCAGTGTCGATGCAGGGCTGTCTTTTCTGGGTGGACTTGGGGTGCAGACCGAGCGGCTGGCTACCAGAATTCGCAGAGACGATGAGCAGTGCTTTCAGTGTGGAGCTTGCACAGGTATTTGTCCCGTTGGGGCCCTTTACCTGAAGCGGCCTGAAATGGAAGTGATCTTTGATGCGGAAAAATGCACCGGTTGCAGCCTGTGCGTTCCTATCTGCCCTGTACGTGCCATGGAAGTCTCACTGGATAAAGACTGGATGCTACCGCCAGCAGAGAAGGTGTAATCTGGTGTACATCCAGTGTGCCCCGGGGAAAAAATGCCCGGGACCACAGTGCACCTAGTATGATCTTCTTCTGTATTTTGCAAAATGACAGCTGGTCCCTCGAGATATCAGCGCCGCCATTGCTGGCTGCCGTGGTTTGCTGGCAGGGTCTTTGAGGCACGACACTGCCTGAGCTGATAAATTCAGGCGGTATAGCGGGCAGAGGCAAGGAGATGTCTGTAGCCAGTCCGCAGAGAATACAAAAAAAGCCCGGTGGATATTTGAAATCCAGCCGGGCTTTTTACGTGAAGAGACTACCGGGACAAGAGGTTTATTTGAAGAGTTTCCAGTCCGGCAGTGACAGGCTTGGTAGATAATGCAGTATCCCCCGTTCTGGTGGTTCGCCGGCCTCAAGTTGGGCGAGCAACTCCTGGGCGTCGCCTGAGATTGTCGAGTCAGGATACATTGCCAAAAGATAACCGAGTCTCTTTTTGGCCTGTTCATATTCTTCTGTGCGCACGTAGAAATCGACTACGAAAAATTCATGGTTCGCCAGGAACTCTCTGGCGGAGGCCACTCGTCCCTTTGCTTCGGCACTATATGGCGAATCAGGGTATGCTCGCAGCAATTGATTAAATGCCTTGATAGACTCGACTGCACCGCTGGTATCACGGTCAATACGGTCGATACGCATGTAATGAGTCATGCCTTTCTGGAACATCACGTAAGGAATTGCCTCATTTGTGGGGTGCCTTTCCTCAAACTCCTTGTAAAGTACCAGGGCTTCCATGTACCTGCCCATCTGATAGTTACAATCGGCTGCCTTCAACTCAGCAAGGGTCGCCTCGGGGCTGAACGGGTAGCGGTCTAGAATTTCCTCAAAATACTCTATCGCTGTGAAGTATTTCCCGACGTTATAGTCTTCCATACCCTTGGTTGCGAGGGTCTTGGATGGTACTTGAAGATCGAGGTCGGCATCAGAGGTGAAATCAAAATAATCAGAAACCTTACTGCATCCACTAAGAACGAGTATGCTGGCGAGAAATACCCCTGCCAGACTTGAAGCTGCAATTTTCCGGAACTGCTGAGTAGAGAAGTTCATGCAATCATGTCTGTTATTTTTCTTTTAATCTGTTCAGGTATGCCTCGGCGGCAAGCATTGCGACAGCCCCTTCACCTGCTGCGTTGACAACCTGACGAACGTTTTTGCTGATGATGTCACCTGCGGCCATAACTCCGGGAATAGCAGTACGGCATTCGCTATCGACGGGAATAAAACCCCACTGATCTGCATTCAGCAACTCCAGTGGCAGACAACTGTTGTTTGGCGTAATACCGATAAGAACAAAGATACCCTCTGCCTCCAGAGTGGAGGTGTTGCCATCGTTGTCTAACAGTTTGATTTCCTTTACGCCGTTATCTCCTTCGATGGAGCTTACCTGGCTGTTCCAGACAAACTCGATTTTATCGTTGGCGTACGCATGTTCCTGAATGATTTTGGTAGCTCTGAGCTCATCGCGACGATGGATGATACTTACTTTGCTGGCAAAACGTGTCAGGTAACATGCTTCTTCAACGGCAGTGTCTCCACCACCTACAACGACGACGGGCACGTTTCTGTAAAAAGGTGCGTCACACGTGCCGCAATAAGATACTCCCTTGCCGCGAAATTCGTTCTCACCGGGTACATTCAAGGTGTTGGGACGAGCTCCGGTGCAGAGTATCAAGGCATCGCATCGCACGGTAGAGCCGTCACCCATGTGCAGGATTTTACTATCAGGGTTACTCAGGTCAACTCGCTCGACTTCACCGTGCTGTATATTAACTTCAAACCGCTGTGCATGCTTGAGCATGTTGTCGGCAAGTTCAAAGCCGGATAGCCCTTCGGGGTAACCGGGGTAATTATCTACCCAGTCAGTGTTCAGGACCTGACCACCAGGAGCGCCTTTTTCAATAACCACATGGTCCAGGCGGGCGCGGGCAGCATACAGACCGGCAGAAAGACCAGCCGGACCTCCGCCAAGGATTACCAATTCGTAGTGCTCTTTAATCATGATTTTTATGTGTCGTACTGCTGAAAGAAAAACGCTGCCGACCGGCGGAGCTCATGCAATCGCGATTGGCAGCGTGTATGGTGAACGCTGTTACAGGGCTTTGTTGATGAGGTCTACCAGCTGGGCCTTGCCAACGGCGCCGGTGATCTGGTCTACAACTTCACCGCTCTTGAACAGGATCAGTGTAGGGATAGCACGAATACCATACTTACCTGGGGTGACGGGATTATCGTCTACATTCATTTTAGCGATGTTGACTTTGCCTGTAAATTCATCGGCGAGATCCTCGATGACGGGCCCGATAGCTTTACAGGGACCACACCAGGGGGCCCAGAAATCAACCAGGGTTGGCTGATCAGAGCCGATCAGCGTATCAAACTCAGCATCGTTAACTTGCTGGACTTTATCGTTTGCCATTATGTGCTCCTTTCCTTTAGATGTTATCAGAAGGTCATGTATGTCTATGCTGTTGAATTCTCGAAGTTCATGAATTCCGGGCTCAGTTTACCTTTTGGCCGGAAAGCTGACAAGGAAAATGTTGGACAGCACCTTTAACCTTACTGGTGGCTAATTTGCCTACCTATTTTGTGTATGAAACAGGAAAAATCAAGTATCAGGATGTTTGACATTAAAATGATCTCCGTGCTATATATTCAGGTTATTGTGTCCGCTGCCTGATACTGATTTTCGGCGTCTTTTCAACAGTTGGAATCAATACTATGTGAATGAAGCTCTCACCAGGGAGTTTTTTTAAATACTATCAATGAGGATGTGACTCTATGAAAACTGAAACTTCCCAGCGTCTCTTTCAGGAAGCGCAAAAATATATTCCGGGTGGCGTGAACAGCCCGGTAAGAGCGTGTCGTTCTGTAGGCTGTAATCCGGTGTTTATCGAACGTGCTCAGGGCACCTATGTCTATGATGTCGATGGCAATGAATACCTGGATTTTGTTGGGTCCTGGGGTCCTATGATCCTGGGCCACGCCAACCCTCTGATTTTGAAAGCTGTCAATGAGGCCGCTGCCTCGGGCACCAGTTTCGGCGCGT
The DNA here is from genome assembly GCF_005116675.2 of Desulfosediminicola ganghwensis. Classification (NCBI taxonomy): domain Bacteria; kingdom Pseudomonadati; phylum Thermodesulfobacteriota; class Desulfobulbia; order Desulfobulbales; family Desulfocapsaceae; genus Desulfosediminicola; species Desulfosediminicola ganghwensis. Next base: position 5,549,006 of record NZ_CP050699.1, on the reverse strand, counting down.
CCACACCCTCTGAGATCGAACTTGCATCGATGGTAGTTGAGGCGGTGCCTTCAATTGAGAAAGTGCGGTTTGTGAACTCTGGCACCGAGGCAACCATGAGTGCGGTTCGCCTGGCGCGGGGCTACACCGGTAAAAAGGTGGTCGTTAAATTTGACGGTTGTTACCACGGTCATGCCGACTCTTTTCTGGTGAAGGCGGGCTCAGGTGTTTTGACCCTCGGTATTCCCGGTAGCCCTGGAGTTCCTGATGATATCGTCAAAAACACCATTTCTATTCCGTATAATAATCTGGAAATACTTGAAAAGACATTGCGTGACGCATCGCTGGACATTGCCTGCGTTATCCTGGAACCGGTCGCAGGCAACATGGGCTGTGTGCCGCCAGCTGATGGGTTCCTCGCTAAACTGCGTGAGCTGACCAGCGAGATGGGTATTGTTCTCATATTCGACGAAGTTATCACCGGCTTCAGACTCGCCTATGGTGGGGCTCAGGAGTATTTCGGAGTTCAGCCTGATCTCACTTGCCTCGGTAAAATTATTGGCGGTGGTCTGCCAGTCGGCGCGTATGGTGGTAAAGCTGATATCATGAATTGCATTGCCCCGGATGGACCGGTATATCAGGCTGGAACGCTCTCTGGTAACCCATTGGCGATGGCGGCAGGTATTGCAACCCTGAAGCAGCTGCAGGAGTCTGATTTCTATACGAAGCTCAATGGAAAGGCGTCTGCTTATGCAGAGCAGCTCAATGCTGCGGCAGAGCGTGCAGGTGTACCGGTTACCCTGAACAGGGTCGGTTCACTGATGACCGGCTTTTTTACTGAAAGCGCAGTCTTTGATTTTGATAGCGCCATGACGGCCGATACTGATCGCTATGCTCAACACTTCAGGCAGATGCTTGGTAGCGGATTTAACATTGCTCCATCTCAGTTTGAGGTGGCATTTGTTTCAGCAGCTCATACCGAAAAAGAGCTGCTGAAAGCAGCAGAAATGACTGAATGGTCATTCAAAAAATTGCTCGAAAAATGAAAAATGCGTTGACTTTGGCAGGGAGGCATGATACCAAAACCTTCTAGTAATGTAACCGATTTATCCTCTCGGGATTTAGGAGGAAAATGATGTCGGGAATGAGAAAAGAGCTGGTTCAGTTGATGGCTCACTACGGCCATGTTGGTTTTACTTTTGTTGCCTCCATCTTCATCGGGTTGGGAGGTGGCATTTATCTGGACCAGAAAGTCTTTGATGGGAGGACCGCTCCATGGTTCACGTTTATCGGTCTGGCATTCGGTATTGCTGCAGGGTTTAAGACCTTGCTAGATGTTTTGTGGAAAAATCAACCGAAAGATAAAGACGATAAGACGGACGATTGAGGATAACGTGACCAGAGGTATTATTTCCCTGCAGAAGATGCAGGTTGTGAGCTGGGTCTACCTGACGGTTTTGACCTTGGGGGCATGGGGGTTGTTTTCCTGGGCCTTGGCCTGGTCGGTGCTCGTCGGTGGATTGATAGCGATTCTGAGCTTTTGGGTTTCTCAGCGTGATTTGACACAGTTTCTTGAGACGCTCCCGGTGGGTGAAGAGCTGACCGAGGGGCAGGCCAAATCACAATTCAAGAAAAGCGGGTTTTTGCTCAGATTCTGGATTCGCATTGTAATTATAGGTGTTGTTGTCCTGCTCCTGGTTCGGTTCAGTTCAATAAACGCCTTTGGGCTTATTATGGGGTTGTCAACAGTAGTGTTTGCGGTCGCACTCACAGCAGTGGAGATTGTTAGACACTATTACTTCAGTGGGAGGAGGTAAAAGAAGTTATGGAACATCCGATACTATTTATTTCAATTATCCTTGAGAAGCTCGGCTTGCCGGTTCCTCATGGCTTTGTCGGCCACGGGATATTGGAGCAACTGTGTGCACCGTATATGACCTACACCTGGTTGGTCATGGCATTTCTTTTTCTTGTTTCCAAGCTGACCTTGGGAAATCTTGAAATGATTCCTGGTGCAGGGCAGAACTTCTGGGAAATCGTAATTGGTGGCCTTGATGATTTCTTTGTCGAAAACATGGGCAGAGAGATGGCTGACAAGTTCTTTCCGATGATTGCCACCTTTGCACTGTACATCGCAGTTGCGAACCTGATTGGTTTGATTCCAGGCTTTATGTCACCGACTTCCAGCATCAACACCACTCTCGCTCTGACACTGATCGTATGGTTTACCCATCACATCATTGGCTTTAAGGAGCATGGTGCAGGATACATCAAGCACTTTCTTGGTCCTATGCCGGTGCTCATTCCGCTGATGTTGCCAATCGAACTTATCAGTAACTTTGCTCGTATTCTCTCTCTCTCAATTCGTCTCTTCGGTAACATCATGGCGAAAGAGACCCTGCTCGGTATCCTGTTTACCCTGGCGGGAATGTTCTTCGCACCACTGCCGATCATGGTTCTTGGTGTTCTGGTATCCCTGGTGCAGGCGATGGTCTTTGTACTTCTGACCGTCATCTACTTTGCACAGGCCCAGGAGCATGCACACTGATTTGAGAAAGACTTGTACAATTTAAAGGGCTCACAGTGAGTCTTTGAATATTTTGCAGTAATCGAAGAAGGCCAAACACACAATTTTTAAACACGTAAGGAGAAAGCAATGGAATTAGCTCTCGTATGTATTGGTGCAGCACTTTCAATCGGTCTTGCAGGACTTGGAGCAGGTATTGGTATCGGTTCTATCGGTCAGGGCGCATGTATGGGTCTTGCTCGTAACCCAGAAGTACAGCCGAAGCTCATGGTATTCATGATTCTTGGTATCGCTCTTGCTGAGTCCATCGCGATTTACGGACTGGTTATCTCCCTGATCCTTCTTTATGCTAACCCGCTGCTCGGATAAGCAAAAAGATTGTTTCGATCTTACTTAAGATCGAAGTGAAAGGGCCGCAGAGAAATCTGCGGCCCTTTTTGCGTTTGGTGAAGGCGTATATATGATTACTTTTTCTCCCATCAGTTGCTAGTCGTATACCACTATGAAAGAACAAATTATTATCCACCCTGCTAAGGGGAAAAAGGAAAAAACGGTTCCTGAGACCGGGCTACTGGTTGCAACAGCTGGTGAAGCACGATTGGCCCAAAAGCTGTTGATGAATAACGGCGGTAGACAGCAAAACATATATATATCAAAGCTTGCTGTCTCCGCTGAGGCTGATCTATTTGCGGCCGGGCCTACTATCGGGGCTCCATTTGCAGTGATGACCATGGAGAAACTTATTGCGCTTGGTGCCAGGAAAATTATTCTTTTCGGCTGGTGTGGCGCAGTCACTGAAGAATATTCCGTTGGGGATGTGGTTGTCGGTGGAGTGCCTGTGAGCGGGGAAGGGACAAGTCACCACTACCCACTGGATTCTCCTGCAATGCCGTCCATGCCTTTATGCGATAGCCTTTCTGATTTGTTGGAGGGGGCAGGGATTCAGCACTCACGTGCGAATATCTGGTCAACGGATGCTCCATACAGGGAAGAGCGAAGTTATCTTGCAGAACTCCACAAAAATGCAGATGTTAAATGCGTTGATATGGAGTATTCAGCTTTGTGTGCAGTAGCTCAATTCAGAAATGTAGAATTCAGTGCACTCTTTCTGGTGTCGGACGAACTCTATCGGGATAAATGGCAACCAGGTTACGTAAGGCGGGATTTCCGAGATAAAAGTAGTGAACTCGTGGCATTGTTAACGACTATTGGCAAATAGTCTCTCAGGGACTGCTGTATTATCCAAAATAAGATGGGCAGCTCGTATTCTTACTTCTTTCATTAGATAGCATATATTTGAAAACATAAATGGAGTTTTACTCATGCATTCGTTTCATTTGGTGAGTTTGGGGTGTGCCAAAAATCTTGTTGATTCCGAAATGATTATTGGTGGTTTAGCTGAAGCCGGGTGGACCTATGAAGAGTCACCGGAAAAAGCGCAGGTGCTTATGCTGAATACCTGCGGCTTTATCCAACCGGCTGTAGAGGAGGCTGTTGATGAGATACTTGGTCTTGCCGAGATCAAGGCGCAAAACCCCGGTCAGAAACTCGTGGTAGTGGGATGCCTTGTTCAGCGTTATGGAAACAGCCTGCCGGCCGAGTTGCCGGAGGTCGATCTTTTTGTTGGTACAGAAGGATGTCACGACATGCCGGCCAGGCTTGCTGGGCTCTTTGAAAACCATGGAGAGCAGCACGCCAAGGTCCAGTTGCCTGATCGCTTTATTATGGATAGCAGCATGCCCAGAATCCTCACTACACCATCTTTCAGGGCCTGGTTCAAGATTACCGAAGGCTGTGATAACAGGTGTTCGTACTGCATGATTCCATCAATAAGAGGAGATCTCAGAAGCAGGCCCATTGATGACCTGGTTCAGGAAGCGGTTAATCTCGAACAAAAGGGGGCCCGTGAGCTATCCCTCATCGCCCAGGATATAACAGCGTATGGTAACGACCTGGATAGCGAGAGCACCCTCACAAACCTGCTGCAGCGCTTGTTGACAGACACGGCAATACCGTGGTTCAGGTTGCTTTATCTTTATCCTTCGGGGATCACCGACAGGCTGCTGGAGCTTATGGCTGCAAACAGCAGGATTGTGCCATATCTGGATATTCCCTTTCAGCATGTATCGACGAGCGTACTGCACAGGATGAACAGGCGATATTCAACCGAAGACCTTTACAGTCTTGTTGAGCGCATTCGTCACTATTTGCCTGACGTTGCGATTCGTACGACCTTCCTTGTTGGCTTTCCGGGTGAAACAGAGGCTGATGTAGAACAGTTAATGGCTTTTATGAGAGACGTCCGGCTGGATCATGTAGGGGTGTTTCCTTATGCAAACGAGGAAGGCGCACCTTCACAGCTCTTCCCTGATCAGGTCACAGAAGAAGACAAAATCGCAAGACGGGATGCTATATTGACTTTGCAGGCTGAGCTATCAGCAGGCATACAGCAAAAATATGTTGGGAGAAAAGAGTTGGTCCTGGTGGAAGGGCTCAGCAGGGAGACGGACCTTCTCCTTGAGGGACGAACGCGATTCCAGGCACCGGATGTGGATGGCTGTGTCTACATCAACGACGGGGAAGCCAGCCCTGGTGAGTTGGTTGAGGTTCTGATCAGTGAGGCACAGACTTATGATCTGGTCGGTGGAATTGTGCGCTAACGATACTGAGCCGTGGGCACAGTGAGAACATGTCACTTGGAATTGGAGACATTCTTCACCGCTCGCCAAAGCCAAGAGTCAGCTGGCACCACTGAAAAGAAAGGCGTTTTTCATTATTGAGGATCACCCCTCCGCCTATTCTGGCAGGTTGGAGGGCTAAGACACCAAACCCCCACTCAGATAAAATATCTGGTGGGGGTCAGCTATTATTTACTGATATTTACCTTTTCGCGAAGATCCTTTCCCACTTTAAAGAAAGGCAGTTTCTTTGGCTTCACCAGTATTTTCTTACCGGTCTTAGGATTTCTTCCTTCGTACGCATCATACTTCTTGATCACAAAGCTCCCGAATCCCCGTATCTCTATACTCTCGCCCCGTGAAAGGGCTTCCGTCATTGTTTCTATGACGGTATTTGTGATAGCAGCTGCTTCACGGTGTGGGATGTTGATGTCCTGTGCTAAAGTCTCGATGAGTTCTGATTTGTTCATGCTGTACTCCTGTCAAGAAGTCTGATTATGGCCCCGCCTGTAGGGAATTGAAAAAACCCACTCATTTCTAGTCATGCAGCAAAATTGAACTGGTACAGTTCAAACTTTTCTGGATGATGTTACTGGTGTTAGGGTGATTAGTCTTTAAAAACCAGAGCGTTAGGGCGATTGGAGGAAATTGCAAAATCACCAATGCATGCCTAACTGTTTAGATTTAATCAGTTAATTTTTGGTTTGTAAAGAGAATTTTATAAAAATATTTTATTTAAATCTCTGGAGTTAAGTATCTTATGCTTGCCGGTAGGGAGTTTTCCTAGGTGTAACTTCCCATATGAGATTCGTTTCAACTGAATGACAGGATTGCCTATCAACTCAAACATCTTTTTAACCTGCCGCTTTCGGCCTTCGTGGAGGGTAATTTCGACCAGGGTTTGTTTCTGATAGTGTTTGACGACTTTCACTTTTGCAGGGGCTGTAATTTTTTCTTCTATTACAACACCTTCTTCCAGCTGGCGGAGTTTGCTTTTGCCTGGATGGCCCTGGACGAGTGCCTGGTATGTTTTGTTGGTCTTGTGACTTGGATGTTGAATTTTTTGGGCCAGGCTGCCATCGTTGGTCAGAATAAGTGCGCCTTCTGTGTCAAGATCGAGTCGACCCACGGGAAAGAGTCTGTGGCCAATGTCTTTAACCAGGGAGGTGACGATGGGGCGTCCCTGGGGGTCAGATAAAGTGGTGACATAGCCTGCTGGTTTATTGAGCAGAACATAAACAAACTCTTCCGGCGGCACTACATTTTTGCCGTCAAATTGTATCAGATCTTCTCCGGGAGTGATTTTCTCCCCCATTGAGATGATGGTCTGGCCATTGATCTTGACCCGACCGTGACTGATGTACTCTTCGGCCTTTCGCCTGGAGGCGACGCCACAACTGGCGAGGTATTTCTGTAAACGTACCTTTTCTGTCATCGGTATCTCTTTGGAATGATTCGTTCAAATTTTTCATCGACAAGATCTTTAGTAGCCTGATCGACTTCCAGGACATCTGTGTACCACGGCTTCATTCGGCAATCGATCACGATAGGTCCCCGGAGGCCGATATGGAATCTGCGGACATTCGTGGCAGAGGCGTGAATATCGTTGGCAGGTTCAAACCGGGTAAAAAACGTCCAGAGGAATTCCTGCATTGAACAGGTTGCCTCTTCAACATTATCCACCAGGAGTACGAAAGGCCAGTCACCGAGACCGTCCCAACACGCCAGCTGGGCTCCAAGCTCCTGGTTTTCTACATAAGAAGTTCCCTCGACCACGAGAGTACCTGGCAGGTAGACTTTCGGTTTCCTGCATTCTGCAGGAAGAGTACCGGTAAATTCGTGTGAAAGAGTTCGCAGCTTTTCCTCACCAAGCCCCATCATTAAGGCCTTGGAGCCCTTGTTTACCGCAGGACCGGTGTAATCCAGAGTGTCCTGTGAGACGTTGGCGAAAACGAAAAGGTCACGATCCCACTTCACGCGTTCTAATACATGACACCAGAGTGCGCCAAAATCAGTAATATCGATATCACCATCTGTAATGATGAGGAATTTGGTCAGCGAAAGCTGCCCCTCACCAAGAATGCGGAGACCGCAGGCAAATGCCTCGCGGGGATAGCGATCGGTAACCCGTGCAGCAGCAAGGCAATGAAAACCCGTCTCGCCAAATGTCTTTAATTCCCTCACGCCTTTCATTACCAGCGGGAAGAGGGGGGAGAGCATTTCCTGGAGGTAGTCGCCTATGAAATAATCCTCCTGCCGCGGACGGCCAACAACGGTGGCCGGGTAGATAGCATTATTTCTGTGATAAAGGTGGCTTACCTGAAAAACTGGGTAATCATGCTGTAGGGAGTTGTAGCCGTAGTGATCCCCAAAAGGCCCTTCAGGGCGTCGCAGGTGGGGAGGGACTACGCCTTTGATTGCAAACTCGGCATTGGCAACGAGATCGTGGCTGCCAAGGGGGTCCGTGGCCATTTTAAGTTTGTCGCCAATGACCAGGGAAGCAAGCATCAGTTCCGGCAGATCTTCCGGCAGTGGGGCAATGGCGGAGAGAATAAGAGCCGGTGGTCCGCCTATGTAGAGGGTGACAGGCAGGGGTTTGTTCTGTTTCTCGGCTTCGAAATAGTGGTAGCCTCCTCCCTTGTGTATTTGCCAGTGAATACCGGTGGTGGTATCATCGAAACGTTGAATGCGGTACATGCCAAGGTTGTGGCCATGACCATCAGGATGCTCGGTATAAACCAATGGCAAGGTGACGAATGGTCCGCCATCGCTGTGCCATGAGGTAAGCATTGGGAGTTTACACAGTTCGGCAGGTTGCTGGCAATTTTCGAGGATTGGTGCCCGCTTTGTTTTCTTCAGGCCCAGCTTCATGCAATCGCCAACCAGGGAACGGTTGGCCCATATTTTTTTGGCGGTAAGCGGCATTGCGGTTTCTGCAAGGTTGACAATGTCGCGGACAAATTGTTTTGGTTTGCCGCCGAAGGCCAGCTCAAGCCGATTGCTGGTGCCAAACAGATTGGTGACCACAGGGAAATCGGAGCCTTTTACATTGGTGAAAAGGAGTGCAGGGCCGCCGCGGGAAATCACCCGCCGGTGGATTTCGGCAATTTCCAGATAGGGGTCAACTTCTTCCTCAATAACCAGAAGGTCGCCATCCTCTTTGAGTAAATCTATAAATCCGCGTAAATCTTGGAGCTTTTCTTTTTTCACAGGTGTTCTCTATTCATCATGGGAGTGAGCATGGGAGTGGTGGCCTTGTTGTTGGAGAAATAAGGCGTGATATTCGTTACCCCGCAGATGCTTTTTGAGTAATGCCGTCATGTTGTCGATGAAGACATTGATTTCTTCGCTTGTCATTCTCTCTGCCAGGACATCTGCAAATTCGGGACGTCCAAGAAGCTGCAGGTAGCAGGAAAACGATGCTTCGTCAAGTTGCCTGTTGAGGCCGAAACAGATCTGATCAGGTGTTATTGATTTCATAATAAGGCAGGTAATCTGCTATTGATTAAGGTTATTGTCAAGTCGCCAGTATACTTTGCGGGTCCTCGGGCCGTCAAACTCACAGAAAAAAACGCGTTGCCAGGTACCTAGCTGAAGTTTACCGTTCTCTACAGCTATGGTAAGAGAACAACCCATTAGCGAGGCCATGACATGCGATGGAGAATTTCCCTCGCTATGCCGGTAATTAAATTTTAAGGGGACAATGTGCTGCAGAGCGGCAATGATATCTGTCTGGACATCGGGATCCGCACCTTCGTTGATCGTAAGGCCGGCGGTGGTATGCGGGTTGAACAGATAGCAGAACCCGTTTTGCATGCTATGCTCATGCAGGATGGCATCAACAGAGTCAGTAATGTCGACCATTTTCATGTATGTATTTGTCTTGAGTGAAAAAGTTCCTGATAACATGATAGCTCCGGATAGTTGCTGAATGTAGAGGCAGCAGGTAGTAAAATCGTTTTGTCTGGGACAGGAATCGATGCCAAAATCGAGCACCTCTGACTGACCACTGTCGCAGCAGTCTTGGAAAATACGAGAGTATTTCTGCAACTGCAACAATGACCTGCCGAAATGAATAATTTGTCGTTACTATAGGTTGTTTCGTAATTCCAGTCAATCCGCGCCCAAATGTCTCTGAAACGAAGGTTGCACATCTTGAAGCTGGGAATGATCCATGGGGAGTCGAGGCTGAAATCACTATAAAACCTACGGTTTATCAATAAATTTGAAGTACATGTTTACTGCAACAATGCTTGACATCATTTGATTTGCGAATAGTATAGATAATGAAAATTTGGTAATGGATTATGATAGATAAGATTGTTCTCATTGGATATCGAGCCACTGGTAAGTCCACGATTGGCCGTGCGTTAGCCTCCAAACTCAGCTTTTCCTTTTTAGATACCGATTCGCTCATTCGCTCAAAGTGCAACTCATCAATTGAGGAAATTGTGGGAAGCCAGGGGTGGGACGCGTTCAGGAAATACGAGGCTGAAGCTCTCATCAAAGCGTTTGAGTCGTCCAACACCGTTGTCGCAACCGGTGGGGGGGCGATTATGCATCGTGACATCTGGGCGCAATATGGCAGAAAGGCGCTCGTGGTATGGCTCACAGCAGACTTATCCGTATTGGCAGGCAGACTTGGCGGCAACGATGCAGGTAATTCTGAGCGGCCAACTTTAACCGGTAAGGCGATAGACCAGGAAATTGCCGATATCCTGGAGGTACGAACTCCGATTTACAGGGAGCTTTCAGATTACGCAGTGGATACCGGCAGGATGAGTATTGCGGTTGCCGTGGATTCGATTACAGAGAAATTTCATTCGATCGCAGTGGGAGAATAGCTGAATATGGCAGGAAGCACTTTTGGTAAAATTTTCAGGGTAACCAGTTGGGGAGAGTCTCATGGCACGGCGATCGGCGCTGTGGTAGATGGTTGTCCCGCAGGTATATCTCTTGATCTCGACGCATTGCAGCAGACGATGGACCGCAGACGGCCTGGCCAGGGTGGTGCATCAAGCCCCCGGAAGGAGCCTGATCAGCTTGAGATACTTTCAGGAATCGTAAAACTGGAAGATGATCTTCCTCCAGTGACTACGGGGACCCCTATATCGCTTGCCATCTTTAACAAGGATGCCCATTCTAAATCCTATGATCACCTCAAAGGGATCTACCGACCGGGGCATGGGGACATAACCTATGATGCCAAGTATGGTCTGCGGGATCATCGGGGCGGGGGCAGAGCTTCCGCTCGTGAGACGGCAGCCAGGGTAGCCGCAGGGGCAGTTGCGGAACAGGTGCTGAATCACTTCGATATTCAAGTGATTGGTTACACCGTGGCGCTTGGCGGGGTGCATATCGAAAGTTGTGATCTTTCAGTGATTGACGAAAATCTCTATTACTGTCCGGACCCTGTTGCCGCGGAAAAGATGGATATGCGCGTTCAAGAGGTCAGAAAGCAGGGAGATACTCTGGGAGGCATCGTGGAGATTCGCGCCACCTGCCCGCCGGGACTTGGTGAACCTGTTTTTGATAAACTTGAAGCAGAACTGGGCCACGGACTTCTCTCCATAGGAGCGGTGAAGGGGGTTGAGTTCGGTGCGGGTTTTGCGGTGGCTGACATGGTCGGCTCAGAGAGTAATGACCCGATTACCCCGGAAGGATTTGCCAGCAATAATGCTGGTGGCATGCTGGCGGGAATTTCCAGCGGGCAGGAATTGGTCATACGGGTAGCCGTAAAACCCATCCCCTCTATTGCCAAAGAGCAGCAAACAGTGGGTAGCGATGGTGAGGCTGTCAAAATCAAGATAGGTGGCCGTCACGATATCTCCGCTATTCCAAGAGTTATTCCGGTATGTGAGGCAATGGTTCGCATAACCTTGCTTGACCAACTGTTGAGACAAAACGCAACATGTTTTCCGGAAGGTGAGTAGGCAGCGATGGAGACACTGGTGAGCATCATCACTGATATTGGCGGAGGTTGATGGAAAAGATTCCGGCGTTAAACGGTGGCGGCATCATAAGCAACATCTGGATGATAAGTCGCGAGTATAATGATCTTGCAGGGGCCGGCGGGGTGAAGGATGTAGTGTTCCAGCTGTCGGAGAGTCTGATCAAAGAGGATAGCTGCCGGGTGAGCATTGTGTTGCCTGGATACGGGTTTATCAACCCTGAACAAGCCGGCTTCAAGCCAATTTACAGACGAGGCAAGCGGCAGGATAGGCTGCGGTTCGGCGTGGATATGAATTATGGCCTTGAAGAGCGTAGGGAATCCTGCATGGTCTGGTTCAAGAAAGAAAAAGCTGTAACCCTTTATCTCATCGAGGCCGACCGCTTTTCAGAAAAATTCGATGTCTATACCTATACGGATGAAGAGGCGGCCAGAGAGGCCTGGAAGAAAACCGGTACCGGGCATTATGACTATTTTGCCATGAATGTCCTTTTGCAGAAGGCGGCTCTTGAACTGATGGTCTGTCTGGATGAGAAACCTGATGTTATTCATTGTCATGACGGCCACACTGCGCTTATCCCCGCCCTTATCTATGAATGCCAGGGCTGGCGCTGTTTCTTTAAAGACACGGGCTGTCTGGTAACAATACACAACGCTGGCGTTGGTTATCACCAGGAAGTTGCGGATCTGCCCTTTGCCCATGGTATTACCGGATTGCCCTGGAGTGTGATCGGTGAGAACAGGCTGTCCGGCAAGTTTGATCCCCTTTTAACCGCAGGGAGCTATGCTGTCTTAAATACGGTAAGCAGCAACTATGCCAAAGAACTCATGGAGAGTGAGGAAGACGCACGTACTGATTGGTTGGGGCATGCCCTTGCGGCCCGGGGGTACACCATTGAAGGTGTAACAAACGGTATTCAGCCCGAGTCATTTAACCCATTGAAGGCAAAAGAGCTTGGTCTGGCTGCCAGTTATGATCCTTCTTCAGAAGAAGATGAGCTGGCTGGCAAGAGACAGTGCAAGGAGCGTTTGCTGCGGACGTTGGCGGAAAAGGAATTGCCTGCAGGGCTGGAGCTGTTCGGGGAAATCGCCGTTAAGCCAGACGACCCGCTTTTTACCTTTATCGGCAGACTCAGTGAGCAGAAAGGGATTGATCATTTCCTGGTCGCTATTGAGAATTTGTTCAGTGAGTACGAGGATTGTCAGGCCGTAATTCTTGGGAGCGGTAGTGAGTATCTCGATGCAGCCATTCGATCATTGAGCCTGAAGAAAGAGCTTGCAGGCCGGTTATGTTTTGTAAGAGGGTTCAGCCTGGAATTGGCTAATCATATTTATGCAGGAGGAGACTTTTTCGTCATACCATCCCGTTATGAACCGTGCGGCCTGACTGACTATATGGCTCAGTTATTCGGTGCCGTTCCTGTGGTGCACCATGTGGGCGGGCTGGTTAAGGTTGTGGATAACGAGACAGGCATCGCGTATCGCGGTGATTCAGCCGATGAGTTGTATGGGGCACTTGTCAGGGCGCAGGAACTTTACCTGCAGCCTGACAAGATGAGAAAAATGCAAAGGATGGCTGTCAGAAAGATCAGGGAAGAATATACCTGGGATGTTGTGAAGAAAAAATATCTGGAGTTGTATCGGCAAGCAATGTTACGCCGCGAAAAGGCATCATAATTAGAATCTGAAAGCATGTCCATCAGACCTTTGTGCTGCAGGTACCTGATGAAATGAAGATGTGTTGAACATCTTGTAACTTTAGGAGAACGACGATGACAATAAAGATCGGTATAAACGGATTTGGTCGTATTGGCAGGAATATTTTCAGGGCAATGACTAAGGATCCTGAATTTTCGGATATTGAAGTAGTCGCTATCAATGATCTTACTGATAATGCCACTCTTGCCCACCTGCTCAAGTATGATTCGGTGATGGGCCAATTCGAACCTGAAGTCGAAAGCGATGATACTGGAGTGACTGTCGGTGGCAAGCGTGTCGCTGTTTCCAGCCATCGCAACCCTGCTGATATCCCCTGGGGTGATATGGGTGTTGATTATGTCGCTGAATGCACAGGTATTTTCAGGGACGCAGACTCCACTCAGGCGCATATTGATGCCGGTGCCAGTAAAGTAGTTATCTCCGCCCCTGCCAAAGGTAACGTGAAGACTTTTGTCATGGGTGTAAATGAGGATGAGTATGATGCCACCCTGCACCATATTGTTTCCAACGCTTCCTGTACTACCAACTGCCTGGCTCCGTTTGCCAAGGTAATTCTCGACAATTTCGGTATTGAGCGTGGTCTGATGACCACCGTGCATGCCTATACCGGCGACCAGCGGTTGCTGGATTTCCCCCATTCTGATTTACGCAGGGCACGTGCTGCAGCTCTGTCGATGATACCAACCAAAACCGGCGCGGCTGCCGCCGTATCTCTGGTTATTCCAGAGTTGAAAGGGAAATTCGATGGCCTCGCGGTGCGTGTTCCTACGCCGACTGTTTCTTTAGTCGATGCTGTTATGGAGGTAGGACGTGAAACAACGGTGGACGAAGTGAATCAGGCTTTGAAGGACGCTGCTAATCGTTATCTCGGCTACACCGACCTGCCGCTGGTATCCATTGATTTTCAGGGTGATGGAAGATCTTCAATTGTGGATGGTCAGTCGACCAAAGTTATCGGGAAAACAGTGAAAGTAATGAGCTGGTACGATAATGAGTGGGGTTATTCGAACAGAATGCTCGATCTCATCAGACATATGGAGGCAAACAAAGCTCTGTAGCAGGCTGTAGAGAAAATGTGGCATAATGATAACGCCCCGTAAGGTTCACTTCCGGGGCGTTATTGCGTTTGCTCAAGAATGCGATTATAGCAAATAAGAGACAGCGGGCCAGGGGCTGTAATGTTTGCACCCCAGTGTCCCGCAGGGTAGCCAGATGCTTACAAGGTAACTTCTGGTTTCATCAAGGTTGCAAATCCAGTCGATGGAGTTGCGACAAACCAGAATCATCAGGATAGATCATGAGCAACTCGGATTTCTACGGGCCGCTGAATAAGGTTGACCCGATTGAATCGGATGCGTTGAGGGCGAACCTTCTGGAAACAGCAGGGCAGGTTGAAATCGAGCCGAAGTATATGCTTCTTCTGGAGGTGGTGGAGAGGTACAAGGGGCTTCACGCATCTTTAGAAAAACTGCTCTATGAAGTGTGTCATCCTTTTCGCAACTGGAAGATGATTTTGCCACAACTGCGGAGCTTTGTGCTGAAAAACAGCGGGCATTATCGTGCCCATCCCGAAGGGCCCGAGGCCTTTCGTCTGTTTAGCGGGCTGTTTTTCGAAGCACTGGAAGATTCGTTGAGATATCCGTTCCTGCTGAGCCAGGTGGTGGCTGCCAAGCTTGCCTGGATAGACAAGATGATCACTTTGTTCAGCACCAGCGATCTCGAGCGATTCGCAGCTCCGCTCAACGAGATGTTCTATCGAATTGCAGAGCTGGACAGGGCCAATGATGAAATCATTATGAATATCGTCCACGGCCAGCATTCGGTGAAAAAACTGGCTATCCGTCTGGTCAAATTCAGTGAGGCCGAATCCCTGACGTTCGATTACTTCAACCTTGCCTCCATGGTACGTACAGTTCTCAGAAGAAACTATGACTACTGGCTCAGTGAAGGTGACCCGCAGCAATGGTTCTTTGAACATTGTTCGATATTGAAAGACGATACGGACTCGAAAGAACTTTTTGAAAAAATTTCCCACGGAGCAATGCGGAACAACATTGCCATACTGGAAGAGATAGCGATTGACGAAGACCCTCTGGGAGGGCTGAAAGAGATTCTGAAGTTACCCGGGCATGTCGATGTTGTGCGGTATTATCGTCAGATCCCGTCAGTTATTGCCAAGGCGGAGCAGCACCTCGATAGCGGGGAGGATGAAAAGAGAGTACATAATTTTATCGAAAACCAGAGGCTGCTGTTCTTATTCCGTATTATGGACACCAAAGGCTTATACCTGATCCACGAAGAGACATTGCGTGAGATCAATCGTGGCCTGGTCCTGTTGGTTCGTCAGCAATCTTTTGAGGAAATCGAGGATTTTCTGCTGACCACGTTCAAGTTACTCAAGGCTAATGTGGTCAAGTTTCCCCATACTTCCCTGCAATGCATTCAGGTGCTTGGCGGGGAGATCTTTGACAGGGGCAATAGCCGGATGGTTGAGGCGTTCCTGTGGGGAGTGGTTCGCTTTGGTTTCCAGCATGCGAATGTCGTTGGTGTGGATGAGAACTGGCAACCACTTGTCAACCCGGCGCATCTGAGCAATATCAGGGTCTGGCTGCATCTGATCATGCGCGAGCCGAAGTGGTGTGGAACGCTATTTTCGGCACTGATAATTCATCTGAAATTATCGGGAACCTGCATTAAAGATACTGATCTGTTCCAACGGGATATTACCCAGCTGCTCAACCATCCGATTGAGCCCATCTATAATTTGTCGAAACAGTTCACCAAGCTGATGCCGGTTTTTTATAATGAGATCGGCTCAGAAGGGGAGCTGCGTGATGTCTCGACTGAACTGGATGAGATTCACAAGCGTAAGGATTTGCTCATTCACTTTCTGCGAAAGCAGGGGCATGTGGAAAGTTCCAATCTGATTGTCGATTTTATCCGGGCAATTTTTAAATTCTGGCGTACCAAGGACAAAATGCTGTTGGTCCCGTATCTGCCGGAGGACGTGTATGCCCAGGTAGAGTCATCAGGGCCGTTTATCGATGATCAGCAGATTCTAAGCGATAGAGTTATTCTGCGCTTCAGCCTCAAGAGCGTAAATGATTTGCTCACTCTTGATCAGGATGAATTGAAAGAATTTCTGGCGACCCAGACCGATCTTCAGGCCCATGAGACCAGACGGTTTGAGTTGCTGGTGAAAATGTTCAAGCTGCTGCACCAGAAGTACAAGCTTGGTTTTCAGGAGATTCGCTCTGAATTGCAGGCTGCGGTAAATGATGGCTTCACTGATATGGAGAAAGTACTGCAGGTTCTCGAGTCAGATGATACGGAACAGGCTTTGGAGGTTATACTCGACGCCCTGGAAGGGCTCAAGGCAATCATTCTCTCGGATGAGAAGTTTGAGTCGCGGGAGGATATTTACTATAAAAGACATATTGCGGTAGATATTCCGTCTGTTTACGGCAGATACAAGGAGAAGAAATTCGATGCTCTGAGTCTGAGCTTCAGATTGGAAAACCTTGCCAATATCTATCTGGAGAAATTGCCTGATACGGTGAACCTGAACCTCATAACCCAGGCAACATTCTGGAATATCATACGATGTCTGCGGCTCTTTATGAAAGCTCTGCGAATAGATGGTATCACCTCGAGGAGGCTGACGATCCACCTCAACCTCCTGGTGAACTCACTGAAAATCAGGCGCTTTTCATATACGCAATATCTTGATATTTTCCGGGGTCTTTCAGAAGGTGTGAAGGATATTATCTATGCCTACTACACCAATATCCACCAAAATAATCTGTCAATCATCATCCCCCAGATCGGTAAGGAGAATCTCCTCGCGAAATACAAGGGGCTATATGACGAAGAGGAGCAGGCGAATTCAATCCAGCGCCTGTCCGAAACCTTTTTGCGTGAACTGATTGCCTCAACGTTCGGTCTGCAACATCTCGATAATTTTATTTTGCGAATTATCCAGACCCTGGAGAGTCAGAAGGATGTTTTAAATAAGGAACATCTCGATTTGCTCATGACGTACAATCAGGAGAGAGCGATATCCCTGTTGCATCAGCAAAATCCTTTTACGGATAACCTGATTTTATTAGGCAATAAAGGCTTCAATCTCACCACTTTGATGGCAGAAAATATCAAAGTTCCGCCTGCTTTCGTGATAACCACAGAGATTTTCCGCTGCCGGGAGGTGGTGTTTGGCTATTCACAGGCCCGGGATGAGTTTATGCAGCGAATACGTGAATCGCTGACTGAGCTTGAGAATGTCACAGGTAAGAAATACGGTTCTGTGGATACACCACTGCTTCTTTCCGTACGAAGTGGTGGTGCTATCTCAATGCCAGGTATGATGGCTACGGTCCACAATGTCGGCTATAACGAGGACCTGATTGAAGAATATGTCCTACGGCATGGGAATGAATATGTCGCCTGGGACAATTACCGCCGTTTTCTGCAAAGCTGGGCAATGATTTCAGGAGTTGAGCGCGAGGATTTTCAGGGTCTTATGAACGAGGCCAAAGCAAAGCATGGGGTGGCCCTGAAGAGGCAGTTCTCTTCCACGCAGATGAAGGAGTTGGCTCTGGCCTACCAGAAACTTGTTCGCCAGAGAGGTCTCGGTATTCCTGATGATCCATGGTTGCAGCTTGTTAACGCTATTGAGTTGGTTCAGGATTCATGGAACTCTCAAAAAGCAGTAGAATATCGGAGTATTATGGATGTAAGTGAATCCTGGGGTACTGCTGTTATTGTGCAGGCGATGGTGCTGGGTAACCTCAGTGACACATCCGGTGCGGGTGTAGTTTTTACAGCTCATCCTTACCGGAAGGTTCAGCGTGTCGCTCTCTGGGGGGATTATGCCTACGGCGATCAGGGAGAGGATATCGTGTCAGGCCTGGTGACGAGTTGTGCTGTTTCCGTGGAGCAGGCCGAGCTGGATGGCCGAAATATAGATGAAACGTTAGAGAGACGCTTTCCCCAGATATATTCCAGACTGCTCGAAATTTCAAGGGAACTGGTCTACGAGAAGCGGTGGAATCCGCAGGAAATAGAATTTACTTTCGAAGGTCCCAAGCCAGAAAATCTCTATCTTCTGCAAACCCGTGACATGATCACTATCAAGAAAAAGGAGCACTTCAGGGTGTTCGACGAGCCGGATGCTGTCGAGCAGGCCTATCTT
This sequence comes from Desulfosediminicola ganghwensis, assembly GCF_005116675.2. NCBI lineage: Bacteria > Pseudomonadati > Thermodesulfobacteriota > Desulfobulbia > Desulfobulbales > Desulfocapsaceae > Desulfosediminicola > Desulfosediminicola ganghwensis. The sequence continues at coordinate 5,530,962 of NZ_CP050699.1, read as the reverse complement.
GGGCAGGGAGTTGGTGTGTCAGGTTCAGCACTTTCTGGTCGGGCAGTTTTCACCGAGGAAAATATTCTTGAGATGCGGGAAAAAGATCCGAATGCGCCACTGGTGCTCATACGTGCCGATACTGTTCCTGAGGATATAAAAGTTATCAGCATGGCTGACGCGCTCCTGACATCCAGGGGAGGCCAGACGTCCCACGCATCCGTCGTTGCTGTGCGGCTGGAGAAAACCTGTGTCGTTGGTGTGCGACAGCTCAAAGTATATGAAACAGCGCAATATTGCGAAATAGGCGAACATCGAATCAGCTTTGGGGATGCTGTTTCCATAGATGGCCGAAATGGCGTGGTTTTGATGGGTATGCATAAGATCAGGGAAGAACACCATATCTTGCCAATCTAGCAATATGACATGGACTTTTCGGTCGGATGCTGTGGCTTTTGTGAACTCCGTCGCTGGCTCGTAGGGTTGAGCTACAATTTTTCATCGTCAGCGATGGAGTAATAAATATGGATCATCTTTGTGGGATTTGCCGATTGTTGTGGACATTTTAGGTGATATTTTTATATAATTGAACGATGTTTAAAACTTGTTAGGATCGGCAGCGCGAACCTCCGATATGTGCTTTAAGTTTTCCTTGTTATTGTCATTTATTTTTTCGTCAAAAAAGAGTGTGTAAATATTCATATTCCAATCCGGATGAGGTGAAGGTTTATGGCACCAAAGGCTTATCTCAAAGGACCGAAATTATTCTCTCTTGCTCGTAAAAAAGCGTTACGGATGGATATTCCCCAACATAAGGGGATAAAGCTTTCCGAGTTGATTTGCAGGATACAGGAGAGAGAGGGGAATCTGCCGTGCTATCAGCGTCGTGAGGTATGTACTCAGCTTAACTGTTGCTGGCAGGCATCATGCAACACCAAGATGATAAATAAAGGGAAGACTGGAAAGGCGTAGGGGAGTTTGCGCCTGACAGACCGGAATAGTATTTGAGGGCTATCTGATTTCCCTTACTCCGAGCTTGCGCAGAATGAGTTCCATGGGGCAGAACTTGGTGATTCCGTATTGGAAAAGGTTGAGGCCCACAAAAGCGGCTAGCAGCAGCCAGTATTGACTCAGGAATGCCGGGCTGGCCTCAACGCCAAGAGCAAGGCTGACGAGAATCAATGAGCCGGCTATAGAGTGTATCCAATCTGTTATGATCATGACGCACCTCTCTTGTCTTCAGGGAACAATCATCCCAATTTAATCATCAAAAGTCGGGCAGAACAACTTGCGCATGGTATGAATGAGTTCGATTATGCGCTGATCTGTTATCCGGTTATAGATAAAATTAGCGTCCTTTCTATAATCGATGATTCCCTGGCCGCGCAAAATGTTAAGGTGTTGAGAAACATTTGCGTTGGTTGTCTCTACCTGGTCGCGAATATCCCCAACCGAAAGTTCTTTATCCTGAAGAAGGCAGAGGATTTTAAGTCTGATCGGATGAGACATCGATTTGAGGATTTTTGACATTGCGTCAATCTGTTGGTCTTCCATTTTGTACCTTATTGTTTTTTAGCTTTTAATTTAATAGTAATATTTTCTTTGTAAAGCTTTTTTTGGTTCCTTTATTTACCAGGAATTGTCGAGACTGGGCATAAAAAAAATACCATACCATCTTTGCAGCGCTGAGAAAATTGTTCTGATCTGAACATGTTGGCGCCTGATCAAATATAATTTCCCTATAAAACCCATAGGAAGCATATTTAATGAAGTGGCTGGCGAAAGCCGTTGGCTGTTGTAGAAAAGAAGCTGATGGCAGGTGATTGGCATATGAGTGGGTGTTTATCGTGCTCCGGGTCAGTTGCGGTCACCTGGTGATGAGGTTGAAGGAGTTGAGGTAAAAAAATGGATTGGGCTAAGGATATCAGGATTTTCAATCAAGGGTGTACTGTGATGGATCTCATTTTTTGCTGGAAAAAGAGGATACTCTTGAATCTCGGCTGAGAAAAGAGTTTATTAGGTCGTTAATGAATGAGATGTCCGGCTTGGGTATTCATCTGCACCCAGGCTCCATGTTGAACACTATATGACCGATGAGAGGCGGAGGAGCTGGTATGGCAAATACGAAGCTATTGACACCTGAGTCATGTTACCTGCATGTTATTGATGTCCAAGAGAGCCTCATGAAACATGTGCATGGCGCGGATAAGGTTGCGGATATTACCGGTATGATGGTCCACAGTGCTAGAATATTCGGTATGCCTATCATGGGTAATACTCAGTATAAAAAAGGTCTCGGGCCATATGTTTCTGACCTTGAGCCTTTGTTTGAGGACATACCCCGGCACGACAAAGTGGAGTTTAATGCGCTGGCGAATGCTGAGACGCTGGCCAGGGTTAATTCCTTGCCGTCGGCAATAGACACCATGATTCTCGTAGGAGTCGAGACTCATATCTGTGTTTACCAGACAGCCATGGCGGCTCTGGACCTGGGTCTTAAAGTCTGGATTGTATCAGACGGTGTATCGAGTCGGAGACGAGAGCATCACCAGATGGCTCTGGAACGACTGGCAGGAGTCGGCGCCGATATCGGTCCTGCCGAGATGTTGATATACGAGTTGCTCCACAAGGCAGGGACTCCGAGGTTCAAGGAAATTCTCCCGTTGATCCTCAAACAGGGATAAAAAGATAAATTTAGGATTTTTAGATCGGTTGTGCCAATCTGCTGAAATTCTGGCAGTGCGGATGACCTTCTCACTATTCATACGAGCATAGACGAAAGACATGAAAGGCGACGAAATACGTAGAAAATTTCTGGAATATTTTGAACAAAATGGGCACAAAAAGGTAGAAAGTTCTTCCCTTGTGCCAAAGGACGATCCGACACTGCTCTTCGTCAATGCTGGCATGGTTCAGTTCAAGACCGTGTTTATGGGTGAGGATAAGAGAGACTACACCAAAGCAGTGACCTCTCAGAAATGTGTCCGTGCGGGTGGAAAACACAATGACCTGGAAAACGTTGGCTATACTGCACGCCATCACACGTTTTTTGAGATGCTCGGTAATTTCTCGTTTGGTGACTATTTCAAGGAAGAGGCTATCAGTTTTGCCTGGACCTTTTTAACCAAAGAACTGGGACTTGATCCGAAAGATCTCTGGGTCTCGATTTTTGATGACGATGATGAGGCCTATGAACTCTGGGATAAGGTCGAAGATCTGCCCAAGGGCCGCATCGTCCGTATGGGTGAAAAGGATAACTTCTGGGCTATGGGGGACACAGGTCCCTGCGGACCATGCTCGGAAATCCATATCGATCAAGGGGAAGCTGCTGGTTGCGGCAGCCCTGATTGCAAACTGGGTTGTGACTGTGATCGTTTTCTCGAGTTGTGGAATCTGGTTTTCATGCAGTTCAACCGCACAGAAGATGGCACCATGACACCGCTGCCAAAGCCGAGTATTGATACCGGCATGGGGCTTGAGCGTGTTGCTGCGGTGCTGCAGGGCAAATTGAATAATTACGACTCTGATCTTTTCTCTCCGATCATCGAGCGTCTTGAGAAACTCTCCGGCAAAGAATACGGCAAGAGTGATGCGGTAAATGTAGCCATGCGGGTCATTGCAGACCATGCCAGGGCGACATCCTTTCTGGTTTCGGATGGTGTGCTGCCATCCAACGAGGGAAGGGGGTATGTCCTGCGACGTATCATGCGCCGCGCGGTTCGGTATGGAAAAAATCTGGGACTCGACAAACCGTTCATGGAGGAGGTCACGGATGCAGTTGTGGCCTCTATGTCCCATGCCTACCCGCAGCTCAACGATGCAGCGACTCTATTGGCCAAGGTTGTCAATAATGAGGAGGAGCGTTTCCGCGAAACTTTGGAAAATGGTCTGCAGCTGCTTGATGAAAAAATTGCCGGGCTGGCAGATGAAGACAAGAAAGTAATCGATGGCAAATTCATCTTCAAGCTCTACGACACCTTCGGTTTTCCATTCGATATCGTGCGTGATATTGCCCTGGAGAGAAATGTTGGTTTCGATGAACCCGGTTTTCTGACGGCGATGGAAGAGCAGCGCTCAAAGTCCCGTGCTTCGAGAAAAGGTGAAGGTGTCCGCTTGAAGGATGAGGGTGTGAAGGCCCTGGCCGATCAAGGGTTGACCTCAAAATTTGTCGGCTATGACGGGCTTGCTGCTGCGACGACAATCGCCGGTCTGGTCGATGCTGACGGGCAGTCTGTCCAGGTGCTGGCTGCCGGCGCCTCAGGGCGTTTACTGGTTCCGGAAACGCCATTTTATGCAGAGGCTGGTGGCCAGCTGGGAGATACCGGTGAGGTGTCCTCAAAAGCTGGCAAGGCGAAGGTCCTGAACACCATTAAAGAGGGCGATAACCTCATTTTAAGTGAGATTGAGGTAAGCGAGGGGCAACTCGCAGTCGGGGATGAGGTGAACCTGCAGGTCTCCACTGACGCTCGCCAGGCAACTGCTGCGAACCACTCTGCTACACACCTGCTGCAGGCAGCTCTCATTTCTGTTCTCGGGGATCATGTCAAGCAGTCTGGTTCTCTGGTGGGGCCTGACAGACTACGGTTTGACTTTACCCACTTTTCACCGCTGTCTGATGAAGAAATCGCTCGTGTTGAAAATCTCGTTAATGAACAAATTCGAGCCAATATTGACATCGCCACTTCCCTGCTCGACCGTGAGCAGGCAATTGAAGAAGGCGCGACAGCCCTTTTCGGTGAAAAATATGATGAAAAGGTGCGGGTTGTTTCAATGGGTGAGTTCAGCAAAGAGCTCTGTGGCGGTACCCACGTTCACGCTTCTGGTGATATCGGGCTCTTTAAAATCCTCTCTGAGGGGGGTATTGCCGCTGGCGTGCGTCGTATTGAGGCGATCGCCGGAAGCTCGGCCTTTGTCCACGTGCAGCAGGTATTTGCCCGTCAAAGCAGGATTTCTGAGTTGCTTAACTCCAAGGACGATGAGGTTATCGTAAAAATCGAGGCACTGCTGGCCGGGCAGAAGGCTCTGGAAAAGCAGGTTGGCGAACTTTCCGCCAAGCTTGCAACCTCCGATCTTGATTCCGTGTTGAGTGGAGGCGTCGAGGTGGACGGTATCAAGGTCATCGCTGCTGAAATCCCGCTTGATAGCCCGAAAACATTACGTGAGGTTGGTGATAAGGTGCGAGACAATCTTGACTCAGGTGTGGCCGTTCTTGGTGGAGTTATTAAGGGTAAAGCGGCCCTTTTAGCCATCGTCACCAAGGATCTCACTAAGCGAATAAAGGCGGGAGATGTGGTCAGCCAGGTTGCGCAGATTGTCGGCGGTAAAGGCGGCGGCAGGCCAGATATGGCCCAGGCCGGAGGGCCAATGACGGATAAGCTGTCGGAGTCGATTAAGCAGGTGCCGGTTATAGTCGGTAGTTTGTTGAAAGGGGAGTAAGTAGAGAGAAATCCGGTTTCCTGGCGGGAACCGGATTTTGTTTTTTTGAGATGTTGATGGGGCTAACTCTTTCCAGTTTCAGGCGAAAAGGTACAGGGTTAAATCTTATAAAGTGGTTGACAGGTAACACTATATTGAGTATTGATTTTTTGCTATTGTGAATGGTCGTTCAGTGTAAAATCAGTAATAATTCCATTCATTGACGCATGTTTTCTGTCTTGGTTGCGGTCATCATTCATTTTTATGGATGTTAGTTTTTTTATTTTTTTATCCAAGTTAATCGGGGGCTTACTAACATGATTACGATGGACATTACTTTGGTGATTCAGATCATCAACATGTTTGTACTCATGTTTCTCCTTAATGGTGTTCTTTACAAACCAGTAAAGAAAATCTTGAAGGAGAGATCTGAAAAGCTGCAGGGGATGAGAGCGGAAGTCTCGGACTACGAGAAAAACGCCCAACTCCGACAGGAAGAGGTAGATGCCAAGATGGCCAAGGCATCCGGTAAAGCGAAAGCTGCTCTGGAATCCGCCCGTGCTGAGGCACAGGCAGCCGGAGATGCTAAACTTACTGAGATCAAGGCTGAGGCTGATGGTGAAAAGAAAAAGCAGCTGGCTGATATCAGTGCTCAGTTCGAGAGTGCTAAGAAAAGCCTTCAGGAGAATCTCGACGGCTTCGCAACCGAAATGGCCAGTAAAATTCTGGGAAGGAGTCTTTAACGATGAGAGGAGTGAAGGAAGCAGTCAGACTGACGATTCTGGCAATTATGACGCTGTGTTTTACCCTGTCATCGGCACCCGTTTGGGCCTCTTCTTCAGACCAGGCAAGTCACAGCACAACAGATCAGGCAACCCACGCAGCACCTGCTGACGCACACGGTGAAGCTGCCGGCGGGCATAGCGCAGCTGCCGGTGGCAGTCTCTCAGCGGAGAAGATCAAAGATCTTGGTTTCAGGATCATGAACTTCGCCGTTTTGGTGTTTCTGCTGGTTAAATTTGCTGCCAAGCCAATCGGTAACGGACTCTCTGCACGGCGCAAGCAGATCAGAGATGAGATCGAAGAGCTTGAGGCCAAGAAAGCCACGGCTGAGAAATCGTATCAGGAATTTACGACCAAGCTTGCTGGTGTTGAGAAGGAGATCGATACGGTTGTAGACAAAGCCATTGCCCAGGCAAAGGTTGAAAAAGCCAAAATTATCGAAAAAGCTGAACTTGCTGCAGCTGATATCAAAAGACAGGCTGAGATGGCCATCCAGAAAGAAGTTATGGAAGCCAAGCGCACCTTAAAGGATGATGTCGCCGAGCAGGCCGCTGTAATGGCTGAAGAACTGATCGTGAAAAATCTCACCGCCGATGATCAGGTGAAGATTGTTGAAGATTATTTAGCTAAAGTGGGGGCCGTACAGTGAAACAGACAATCCTTGCACGAAGATACGCCAAGGCTTTATTTGCGGTTGGAAAAGAGCAGGATAAATTCGAAGCATATGGCGACGCTCTCCAGGCGGTAGCGGCGCTTTATAACAGCACCCCTGCAGTTGCAGATGCTTTGACCAACCCACTCTACCCGATGGATATCCGGGAAAAAGTCATGACCGGCATAGTCAGCTCGATGGATGCTGATAAGGTCATGGGGAATTTTCTGAATTTGCTGGTTCAGAAGAAACGTGCTGAAATACTTCCTGAAATTGCAGAAGAATATAAGGCCATGGTTGATGATGAGAAAAACATCAGTCATGGCAGTGTTATTTCAGCAGTTGAACTTAGTGATGAATTACAAGCCAAGGTTCAGGCTACACTTGAAAAGTTAACAGGCAAGAAGGTGGAACTTACAACCAGTGTTGATCCGTCCATTATCGGCGGGGTGATCGCCAAGGTAGGTGATCTGGTACTGGATGGAAGTATTAAAGCACAGCTTGCAGGTTTAAAAGATTCCATTAAGGGGAGAGAATAGATGCAGATTAAAGCCGAAGAAATCAGTCAGATTATCAAAGACCAGATTGGTGAGTACGAGACAAGCATTGACCTGAACGAGACTGGTACCGTTATCTCTGTTGGTGATGGTATTGCCCGCGTTTATGGTGTTCAGAATTGTATGGCCATGGAGCTTCTCGAGTTCCCTGGCGGTATTATGGGTCTTGCCCTGAACCTTGAAGAAGACAACGTTGGTTGTGCTGTTCTCGGTAATGTTTCAGGTATTAAAGAAGGCGATATCGTTAAGCGTACCGGCAAGATCGCTGAGGTTCCTGTTGGACCGGAAATGGAAGGTCGTGTTGTTGATGCTATTGGTGCTCCGATTGACGGACAGGGGCCAATCAACGCAGCCTTGAGCGCTAAAATCGAGGTTCTTGCTCCTGGTGTTATTGCTCGTAAAGGTGTTCATGAACCATGTTACACCGGCGCAAAAGCAGTTGATGCTATGACTCCTGTTGGACGTGGTCAGCGTGAGCTGGTAATCGGCGATCGCCAGATTGGTAAAACTGCTCTTTGTGTTGACGCGATCATCGCCCAGAAAAACACCGATGTGCACTGTATTTACGTAGCTGTTGGTCAGAAAAAATCCACTGTTGCCCTGGTTGTTGAAGCACTCAGAAAGCACGGCGCCATGGAGTACACCACTGTTGTTGCCGCATGTGCTTCTGATCCAGCACCAATGCAGTACATCGCACCTTTTGCCGGTTGTTCCATGGGTGAGTACTTCCGTGATAACGGCAAGCATGCTCTTATCATTTATGATGATCTCTCCAAGCAGGCTGTTGCATATCGTGAGCTTTCCCTGCTCCTCAGACGTCCACCGGGACGTGAGGCGTATCCTGGTGACATTTTCTTCAACCACTCCCGTCTTCTCGAGCGCGCTTCTAAAGTTAACGATGATCTGGGTGCAGGTTCGCTTACCGCACTTCCGATCATTGAGACCCAGGCCGGTGACGTTTCTGCGTTTATTCCTACCAACGTTATTTCCATTACCGATGGCCAGGTTTATCTTGAGCCAAACCTGTTCTTCTCTGGTGTACGCCCTGCGATTAACGTAGGTCTTTCTGTATCCCGTGTTGGTGGTGCTGCCCAGGTTAAAGCTATGAAGCAGGTTGCCGGTACCCTCCGTCTTGACCTTGCTCAGTATCGTGAGTTGGCGGCGTTCGCAGCCTTCGGTTCCGATCTGGATGCATCAACCCAGGCCAAGCTGACCCGTGGTGAGCGTCTCGTTGAGATCCTCAAGCAGCCACAGTACCAGCCGCTGCCGATGGAAAAGCAGGTTACCATCATTTATGCAGGTTCTAATGGTTATCTTGATCCTCTGCCGGTTGATACCCTTGCCGACTACGAGCAGGAACTTTATAACTACATCGAATCCAACGAGCCAAGCATCTTTACCGATCTGCAGACAGAGCAGACTTTTACTGATGGAATCAAGGATAAACTCAATAAAGTGCTGACCAGCTTTGGTGAAACTTTCAAGGCAACTAAAGGTCTTAACTAATACAGGTAGGTACCGATATGCCGAGTTTAAAAGAGGTCAAAACTAAGATCACGGGTGTCAAGAAGACATCCCAGATCACCAAAGCCATGAACATGGTCGCCGCAGCGAAACTGCGTGGTGCCCAGGATAAGATGGAAGCATTCCGTCCTTATACATCCAAGTTCAATGAGGCTATGTCGAATTTGTCCGGAGGTGCCAACCCAGATCAGTTCCCACTCATGGAAGCCCGTGATGTGAAAACTGTAGAGCTCGTCGTGGTCACCTCTGATCGAGGACTTTGTGGTTCCTTCAACGCGAATGTCGTTAAGCTTGCCGAAAGAATGATGGCGGCCTACGAAGCGGAAGGGAAAACAGTCAGCCTCGTATGTGTAGGAAAAAAAGGATTTCAGGTCCTGAAGAAGACCGGCAAAGTCCGGAAATCTTATGGTGATATCATGGCGAACTTCCAGATGTTCAACGCCAGGGAGATCGCTTCGGACCTTGCTGATCAGTTCCTCAAAGGTGGATCTGATAAAGTGGAAATTCTGTACAGCGAGTTCAAGTCAGTAGCATCACAGGTACCGACAGTCGCGGCGATGCTTCCGGTTCAGCCGATTGAATCCGATGAGGCTGCTAAAGCAAGTACTTCTGGTGACTACATCTATGAGCCTTCAGAAGAAGAGATCATGGATGTCTTGCAGCCGTTATATCTCAACGTTGTTATGTACGCAGCAATGCTCGAAATCGGAGCAGGTGAGCATGCAGCACGTATGACGGCGATGGATAATGCGACCAACGCATGTAAGGATATCGTTGCTAATCTGACAGTTGTATACAACAAGGCTCGCCAGGCCGCCGTTACAAATGAGCTTATGGATATCGTTGGCGGTGCAGAAGCCCTGAAATAATTTTTGACTATACAGAAAATCTAAATACTTTTAGGAGGGGTAAGGCCCTATGAGTGAGCAGAGAATTGGTAAAGTAACACAGGTAATTGGTCCTGTAGTTGACGTTGAGTTCGAAGCCGGGAATCTTCCCGAAATCATGAATGCGCTCTTTGTGAGCAACCCAGGTATCTCTGATGTTGCCGACAACCTTGTTATTGAGGTAGCTCAGCACCTTGGTGACAACGTTTGTCGCTGTATCGCCATGGATCAGACCGATGGTCTTGTTCGTGGAATGGAAGTTCGTGATAGCGGTAAGCCGATTGAGATTCCTGTAGGTGAGGCATCTCTTGGTCGCATTATGAACGTTGTCGGCCGGCCTGTTGATGGTCTTGGTGATATCGCATCCGAGAAGAAAATGCCGATTCATCGTCCGGCACCTGCTTTCACCGAGCAGGACACCGAGGTACGTGTTCTTGAAACCGGTATCAAGGTAATCGATCTTCTGGTTCCATTCCCACTTGGTGGTAAAATGGGACTCTTCGGTGGCGCTGGTTGTGGTAAGACCGTTATCATGATGGAGATGGTTAACAACATCGCCATGCATCATGGTGGTATTTCAGTATTCTGTGGTGTTGGTGAGCGTACTCGTGAGGGTAACGATCTCTACCACGAGATGAAGGATTCCGGCGTATTGCCGAAAGCAGCCCTGATCTACGGTCAGATGACTGAACCTCCAGGAGCACGTGCACGTGTTGCTCTGACCGGTCTGACCGCGGCAGAGTACTTCCGTGATGAGGAAGGCCAGGACGTTCTCTTCTTCGTTGATAACATTTTCCGTTTTACCCAGGCAGGTTCTGAGGTATCCGCGCTGCTTGGACGTATTCCTTCTGCTGTTGGTTACCAGCCGACACTGGCCACCGATCTTGGTGCCCTGCAGGAGCGTATTACCTCCACCACCAAAGGTTCCATTACCGCGGTACAGTGCGTATACGTACCTGCGGATGACTTGACCGATCCTGCACCAGCTACCACTTTCGCCCATCTTGACGGTACTGTTGTTCTTTCCCGTCAGATTTCCGAGCTTGGTATCTACCCTGCGGTTGATCCTCTGGATTCCACCTCCAGGATTCTCGATCCGAACGTTATCGGTGAAGAGCATTACCTGGTTGCCCGTGGTGTTCAGGTTACCTTGCAGAAGTATAAGGATCTTCAGGACATTATTGCAATTCTTGGTATGGACGAGCTTTCTGAAGAAGATCAGATTCTTGTTGCCCGTGCCCGTAAGGTTCAGCGTTACCTCTCTCAGCCATTCACCGTTGCTGAGGTTTTCACCGGTATGTCAGGTAAATTCGTAAAGGTTGCTGACACCGTACAGGGCTTTAAAGAGATCCTCGAAGGTAAGCATGACGACCTGAATGAGAACTCTTTCTATATGGTTGGTACCATCGACGAGGCAGTTGCAAAAGACGCAGCGTCCAAAGAATAAACAACCATTGAACTAGAGAGGGCAAACCGATGGCAGAGCAGATTAGACTTGAAGTTGTTACACCGAGCGGGGCAGTGGTTAACGAAGATGTTGATATCGTTAACGCACCTGGTTATGGTGGCGACTTTGGTGTGCTGGCTAATCATGCCCCATTTTTGTCTACCATCAAGATCGGAACTCTGACTTATGAGGCGAGCAAAGAGCGGCATGCACTAATGATTAGTGGCGGCTTTTGTGAAGTCTCAAATAACAAGATCACTTTTCTTGTAGAGAGTGCCGAATTCGGTCGTGACATTGATGTGGACAGGGCTATGAGGGCAAAAGAGCGCGCTGAAAAGCGCCTTGCCCAAGCCTCAGCACAAAACGAAAACTTAAACCTGACCCGCGCTGAAGCATCTTTGCAGCGTGCGGTTGCCAGACTTAAGACTGCAAAGCTGTAATTAGCAGCAGTCGAAATAGTCATATAAAAAAAGGCCTCCCGAAATTCGGGAGGCCTTTTTTTTTGTATACGAACTCAATGAAAAGCTTAGCCTGAGCAAAGAGTTAATGAGAAAGGGTAGCTGCCTGTTTCAGGCAGGGTTCCGGAGAAGATGGGGAGTTGATTACAAGGATTTTATAGAGCTACAGGGTACTGTTGAAACCGACCAGATTGCCATTGATATACGACCCTATGCCAATGGAAATATCATCAGCCAGTGCCTTGATAAAGGAAGGTGACTTGAGATTTGCCACATCACCCCTGTTACTGATAAATGAGGTTTCAAGCAGGATTGCCGGCATTTCCGCACCAATAAGGACGTAAAAGGGAGCCTGTTTGACTCCTAAATTGCGCAGCTCATTAAAGGAGGTGCCTGATTGTCCCTGAACAATTGCCGTCTGGACTTTTTGGGCAAGCCTCGATGATTCCTCGATCTTTGAGTTTTTCATAATATCCGAAAGGATATCCTGCAGATCGCTCATTTGATGAGTTGAGGTGGCATTCTCCCTCGCTGCAACCTTCATGGCATCAGTACTGGTTGTCAGATTCAGGAAGTAGGTCTCAACGCCGCGCACTTTGCTGGAACGATGGGCATTCACATGAAGTGAAATGAAGAGATCGGCTCCTTTGGTGTTGGCAATCGCCGTTCTCTCCTCGAGGGAAATAAAGGTGTCATCATCTCTGGTGAGAATAACCTCACATCCCAGTTGATTCTCAAGCAGGGGCTTAAGTTGATGGGCCAAAGTGAGTACAATGTCCTTTTCCATTACGCCATTGGCTACGGCTCCGGGATCCTTGCCGCCATGGCCTGGATCAAGCACGATTGTCCGGACTCCGAGGCCGAGCTGCTGGGCGAGGGAAAGTTCGGTTTGATCTGGTGCCTGGTCTGATTCCGAACCAGTGGCAGCTGGAAAGGATAAATTTTCACCAGGTACGTATTTCTTGCGGTCCTTGAGAACGACCATACCGCTCGCTTCAACTGAAGAGAATGACCCAAAATATCGTTTGGTTTTCTGAGAGGCTATCCGTTGAATAGACTTGGCAGAGGTGATGCTATCTCCGCGCACGTCAATGACCACTCGAAAAGGGTCTGGAAGGCTGTATATTTTATAGCTGTCAATACGGTCTATGTCCAATACAACCCTGACCGTATTTTTCGAATACTGACCGGTTCTGATAGATTTGAGGAGGCCATCGGATATGGGGATTGGTGCACGATATCGAGGTTCTATATAACTATCGTGAAAGTCGACGTACAGACGACGCGGGGCATTGTTGGTTTTGGGAAGGATACTGTCTTCATAACTGACCGGGCCGGAAGCTTTGACGACAATCCGGGTATAGTTATCGGATGACCAGTATTTGACTGGCAGCACGTTGTTAAGTTTACCAAGTGGAGAGTTGCCGACCATGCTTTTGGGCAGGGCTATGTCGTGGTCTCTGGAGATTTGCTTGAGCATATCCTCGGCTCGTGCAAGCATATCACCGGAGGGATACTTCCTTACAATGCGGGCAAAATATTCTGCGGATTCCTCCGCACTGTTTTTATCACCGAGGTAGATTAAACCAAGAGCATAGTATGCGTCGTCTGCCAGAGAGTGGTTGGAGAACAGCCGTGCACTATCTTTGTAATAACTGATAGATTCATTGAGATCTGAATCGTGATCAAACTGCTTGTACATCAAATGGTACATCCTGCCAAGCATATAGAGGCAGGGAGCTGCAAATTCGGATTTACTGTTGGAGAGATAGATTCTGCGAAAATTCTGCGCACCCTTGGACCAATTATATCGTTCCTGTGCGAGAGACTGATTGGTAAGCAGCTGGTTAAAGTAGAACTTAGCCTTGTCATATCGCTTATCCAGTGGGAGTTCGACTTCGCTCCCCTGGGAGCTGCCAGCTATTGAAGAAGCAATAGCTAATGGCGAAAGTGACGAAATGATAAGGATAAGAGCTAATCCTATCAGAAGATTTGAAAAAAATCTGAGCGACGCAGATGCTTCGAGTTGTTGTTTACCTTTTTTCACAGCCGATACTTACAGGAATAATTGGATACAATCCAGAGAAGCGAATTTGCTTGAAATATGCAGAATGAGTATACAAAAAAGGACCCTGTAAGGCAAAACAAAACAATCGTGGCAGGCATGCAGTGCGACGTAAAAAAGGTGTGAAGTGTATATCGCATATGAAGTAGCCGAGTCGAGCCAATGAAATAATTGCGCGACACGGCTAGGTTTGGTCATAAAAATGATAAAAAACTAATTTCTCATCAACTCTTTGAGCTTATAGATAACATCAAGAGCCATTTTTGGGGTCAGCTCGTCGGCATCAAGTTCATCCAGAACTTCTTTGACGGGATCAGGTTCAGCAGGAGGACGAAATAGGGATAGCTGGTCCGGGTGTGCTTTACGCTTGGTAGTTTTGGGTTTGACAGAGTGTGCGATCCTGGGCAGGCCGGCATGATCAAATTCTCCACGTTCGATATTGGTGAGTATCTCCCCGGCACGCGCCACGACATCCTGGGGCACACCGGCAAGACCGGCAACCTGAATACCATAGCTGCGATTGGCAGATCCCTTGACCAGTTTGTGGAGGAAAATGATCGAATCATTCCACTCCCGGACTGCGATGGAAAAGTTCTTTACCCGTGGCATGGTCGAGGTCAGGTCTGTAAGTTCGTGATAGTGAGTTGCGAACAAGGTTTTAACGCCTTGCCCATCTTTTTGAACCAGATCCTCGGCGACCGCCCAGGCGATTGATAAACCGTCGTACGTGGATGTCCCCCGGCCGATTTCATCTAAAATGACCAGACTTTTCGGGGTCGCATTATTGAGAATATTTGCCGTCTCACTCATTTCTACCATGAATGTTGACTGGCCCCGGCGAAGATCGTCCATGGCCCCAACCCTGGTGAAGATCTTGTCTACGATGCCGATTTCAGCACACTCCGCAGGGACGAAGCTTCCCATCTGGGCCATGAGCACGATGAGGGCCGTTTGCCTGAGCACCGTGGATTTACCGGCCATATTAGGGCCGGTGATAATAAGCAACTGCTGGTCGGCCTGATCAAGATGAACGTTGTTGGGGACGAATTTGCCGGCAGGGAGTGAACGTTCGATTACAGGGTGTCTTCCCTCGGTGACTTGAATGAGGTCACCTTCTGTCACAGTTGGCCTGCTGTACTTGTATTTATGGGCGATCTCGGCAAGAGAGCAAAGAAAGTCGAGTTTTGCCAGCAGCTGTGCTGTGGAAAGCAGCCGTCCGCTATGTGCGGCCATATGGTTCCTGACTTCGATGAACAGGTCATATTCGAGTTCAAGGCGACGGTCCTGGGCTCCGAGAACCTTATTTTCGAATTCCTTGAGTTCAGGAGTAATGAAGCGTTCCGCATTGACCAGTGTCTGTTTACGAATGTAATAATCAGGAACTTTTTCAGAATGGAGTTTGCTCACTTCAAAGAAATATCCGAAAACCTTGTTGAACCCTACTTTCAATTTAGCTATTCCGGTAGCTTTCCGTTCTGAACTCTCAAGTTGGAGGATAGTTTGTTTGCCATCTCTTTGAATTGCTATCAACTCATCCAGTTCGGCGTTATATCCCTCGCGGATCAGGTTGCCGTCTCTCAGGGTGATCGGCGCTTCCGGGTTGATAGCCTGGTTCAGGAGTTCGTGCAGATCTTCAAGCGGATCAAGATTTTCATGCAGTTCGATAAGCTTATCGGCAGGGCATTTGGCCAGGGTGGCAAGCAGATCCGGAAGACGCGCGAGAGAATGGTCAAGCGCGAGCATATCTTTGCCGTTAGCTGATCCAAGGATCATACGGCTGGTGAGTCGCTCGATGTCATAGACGGAATCGAGCTGTTCACGGAGCTGTTGGCGCAAGGTCGGATGGCCAAAGAGGAATTCTACTGCGTTCAGTCTGAGCTTTATTCGGGAGAGATCCTGAAGCGGAAAAAGCAGATTTTGTTTGAGCATTCGGGCACCCATGGGGGTGCAGGTCTGATCCATGACAGAGAGCAGCGACCCGTCCCGTTTGCCACCGATTAGGGTCTGGGTCAGTTCGAGATTTCTCCTGGAAGAATCATCGATCTGCAGAATCGTTTCGAGGTCCAGAGGGACAACCTTACTGATGTGGTCAATGCCTGCCTTTTGGGTTTCAACGATATAATCGAGCAATACACCGGCTGCGACTATCCCTTGCGTGTAGCCGGAGCAGCCGAACCCGTCCAGGGTGGTAACCTGGAAATGCTCAAGCATTTGCTGTTCCAAGGTGGCCTTATGGAACAATGAGGAAGAGCGTGTGGTTACACAGAGACCTGGCAGGAGAATCTGGGCAGTGTCGAGTAATTCATTTATCAGCTGATTTTCCTTGTCGCTGATCAATATCTCAGAAGGGGTGAGTCTGGTCAGCTGGTCGAGAACGATTTCCGCACTCTGGTCTTCATCGATAAATTCGCCCACCAGGAATTCGCCGGTGGTGGCATCGAGAAAGCTCAAGCCGAAGAGGGCTCTGGCACCGCTGATATCACAACAGATGCTACAGACATAATTGTTGTCTTTGTCGTCAAGCAAACCGTCATCGGTGATCACACCGGGGGAGACGACTCGAACTACTTCTCGTTTAACAATTCCCTTGGCCTCAGCCGGGTTTTCGACCTGTTCACAGATGGCGACACGTTTACCTGCCCTAACAAGTTTTGCAAGATATGCCTGGGCAGCGTGAAAGGGGATCCCGCACATAGGAACCTTAGGGGCATCGCTCTTGTTATTTCTGGATGTAAGCGTGATGCCTAATATTTTCGAAGCAACCTCTGCATCGTCAAAGAACATTTCGTAAAAGTCACCCATCCTGTAAAAGAGAATGGTGTCTTTGTGTTGTTCCTTGATTTCGAGGTACTGCTGAAGCATTGGGGTGAGTTTTAGATTAGCGGTCATTCCAGGTACTGTTTAGCTGAGTTTGTTGATTTCTGGTAAGAGCTTGTCAAAGGTTACGTCGATATATTCTGCTATAGTGTGCATTCCGTCCGGTGAGAAAATTTTCGGTAGGATAGCGGTAGCAGTCCGAACCATGTCGATGAGCGCGCCGTTTTCATGGCTGGGCTGGTAATTCATGCAGGGTGGCGTTCAGCCCATCCGCAGCAATTGTCAGCAGTGCATAAGTACCGGGAGCACCATACCGGCCGGTAGCTTGAAAACTGCCGGGGTTGATTATCAGCGTTTTGCCGATCCTGTGACAGACCGGCTGGTGAGTGTGGCCGTAAACTATACAATCTGCAAGTGGGAACAGGTCAAACATACGATCTTCTATATTATGACGTGGACCGGCACCGTGGCAGATACCAATGGCATAGCCACCAAGAGAGACAAGGCGCTTTTCAGGCAAGGTCGTGCAGGTTTTGTGGTTGCACATATTGCCATGTACAGCGTAGATGTCTTTTCCCACAAAGGAATCAAGCAGTGAAATATCTGTGATGTCCCCGGCATGTATGATCACCTGACACTCTGAAAAGACATTTTGTACTGTCTCAACGAATGCGGGTTTACAGTTGTCAAGATGTGTATCCGATAATATTCCTACTCTGATCATATGTGGTCTCCACTGAAATTTCGGAAGATAGTATAACAGAGAGCGAAGGGAAGCATGAGAAAAAATAGATTTACTCACTATAACCTGAGAGAGCAGTGATTATTTTGATTGATACGTGCAAGTGGGCTTCTACCTGAATCAGGCTTTAACGGTTGCGTAACAGGCATAAAGACAGGTATACTGCTTTGTTCAGATCTAAATAGCAAATAGTGATTTTTCGGTGCTTACATTGCAACAGCGCCGGGAATGAGCAAAATAATCACGAAGATCGGTTTTGCCGATGTAGATGGAGAAAAAATTATGCTGAGCGCTTCGGATTTGCGTAAAGGGCTTAAACTGCAGATTGATGGCAATCCATACATTATAACTGATTTTGAATTTTCAAAACCGGGAAAGGGCCAGGCCCTGTACCGTTGCAGAATGAAAAACATGATCAACGGTAACCAGTTTTCCAAGACCTATCGCTCTGGTGATAAGTTTGAGAAAGCGAACCTGGAAGAGAGAAAGATGCAGTACCTCTATCACCAGGACGAAGAGTATCACTTCATGGATACCCAGAATTACGATCAGCTTTTTCTGACCGTCGAGCAGCTGGGTGACAATGTGAACTTCCTGATGGACAATATGGAGCTTGAGGTTCTGTTTTTTGATGATCGTCCGATCGATGTCAGTTTACCGATTTTCGTTAATCTGGCTGTGACCAAAGCTGATCCATGGGTCAAAGGCGACACTTCCGGGACAGATACCAAGCCTGTAACCGTAGAAACCGGATATCAGCTTCAGGTTCCACCATTTGTGGAAGAGGGTGATAAAATTCAGATCGACACCCGCACCGGAGAATATGTGACTCGAGTAAAAGAGTAACTCCATGCTGGATCTTCACGGGCTGCACATTCGTGCAGCCCTCCTGCGACTGCTGAGGGAATTTTTTTTCGAACGCGGTTTTCTCGAGGTGGATACCCCTGTCCGCCAACCAGTCATAATCCCGGAACAGTATATAGAGCCAATTACTGCTGAAGGCCAGTTCCTGCAGACATCGCCGGAATTGTGCATGAAGCGGATCCTCGCGGCCGGTGCAGACACAATATTTCAGATTTGCCCATGCTTTAGAAAAGGTGAGCGGGGGCGCCGTCATCTGGAGGAATTTACCATGCTTGAGTGGTACAGGCGTGGTGAGGATTACTGTTCATTAATGGCTGATTGTGAGGATCTGCTGAGATTTGTGGTGCTGGGTCTGCCAGCCTTCGAGGCTGAAAAAAAATTTGAGACAAGGCGTCTTGCACATATCGATTTCTCAAAATTTCTTGAACCAGCAGAACATATAACAGTCGAAGAAGCGTTTAACCGTTTTTCTCCTGTTCCGATGGCGCGTGCGCTGGAACAGGATCTTTTTGACGAAATCGTTGTTGAACACATTGAACCAAAGCTTGGAATCGGCAAACCGACATTTCTTACGGATTACCCTGTCCAGCTGGCATCCCTGGCAAAGGTATCTGCAGATAATCCTCAGGTTGCCGAGCGGTTCGAACTCTACATAGATGGCATTGAGCTCGCAAATGGTTTTACTGAGTTGACCGATGCGGATGAGCAGAGAACCAGATTTTTAGCCGAACAGGCTGCGATTAAAAACGATCAGGGTCGACAGCAGGAGATACCCGAAAGATTTCTGAACGATCTTAACCAACTGGCGGATGCAGCAGGTATCGCATTCGGCCTCGACCGCTTACTTATGCTCCTTACAGGAAGTGATACTATTCAGTCAGTAGTGACTTTTGCCCCCGATGACATGATTTAGCCTCCTAACTCTAGAGTTGAGACGGTCTGCCAGGTCAAGGAGGCTTGAGGTTTATGATGCTTTAGTGTGTAAAGCTCAAAAAAAGACGCGGAAGAGCTGGTCGTATCGATTCGTCCGAAGGGTCTAAATTGTCCTGTTTATTTCTATCCACAACAGGTACTGACTCTATCAGTAGAGACCCCTTTCCATTAACGGTCAAAGCCTACTATTTTCGACACTTAATAGAGGTTGACGGGAATTTTCAGGTATTGTGTCGGCCAGCAGACAAAAGTGTTTGCAATCAGGTGACTCGCAGCTGTCAATCTGGCTGGTCGTATTCATAATTAGTAATTGTTTAATACGATTATATGACATAGATCGAATGTTTTATTGCGGGATAAATATAAATCGAATATGCTCTACCTAACTACTGGATGCCTCTCTGGCGATTGGGGGTAATCATTTAATATCTGTTCGACACAAGAGTTTCCCATGGACACAAAACAGAGTTTAATGCTGAAGAAGTATGTTGATCTTGTGTTTCGCTGGAAGTATCTGCTGCTGTTGCTGTTTGTGGTTGGCCTGGTGGGTGGAATGGTGAGTTACATAATCACCCCGAAGACATACATGGCAACATCTTTGCTGAGTTATCAGCAGCCGCAGATAAGTCCCAACAAGACGCCCCGTGATGTAACTGCACGAATTCGTGACGTGGTCAGTACACTCACGCAGATTGTAACCTCCAGAACAAATTTAGAAGAGATAATCAAGAGCTTTGATCTATACAGAGATGCTCGCGAGGAATATCCAATGGAAGATGTCATTAATATGATGCGGATGGATATTTCGATCGAACCTTCCCGTCGTGGTGACACTTTTGAGATTTCGTTTAGTGGGGAGGACCAGGGAAAGGTTGCTAAGGTCGCAAATGCTTTAGCCGCGAAATTCATTGAGGAGAACCTCAAATACCGTGAAGAGCGAGCCAGTGAGACCTCGGAATATACGAGTAACAGGCTTGAGATGGCAAAGAGAACGATGGATGTCAAAGAAGCAACCATGCGGGATTATAAGCTCAAATACTATAACGAAATGCCAGAGCAGAGGGGGGTCAACGTAGAGCGGCTTACCTCCCTGCAGGAACAGTATCAAGGCACGCAGGAGAGCATGCTGGCACTGGAGCGTACCCGGGTATTGATTCAAGATCAGGTGGCCGCCAGAAAAGAAATGCTGGAGGGGGAGAAGATTGCTCTAATTGGTGAAAACGGCAATATCTCAAGAAAAGGGCTAGATTCCCGCGCCCAGTATCTGGAACGATTAAGACTTACATTAGAGTCGCTGGAAGTTAAATATAAGCCCAACCACCCGGAGATCAAAAGGGTCAAGAAGATGATTTCCAAATTCGAGCAGGAGACTCGTGATAGCGGTGAAGAATCATCTTCTGGAAGTAATCAGATTCGGGACGAAGTACTCATGAAGTTACAGGCTCAACTTTCTAACGTTGACTTCAGCATGGAGACCATAGCGAGGGAAAAAGAACAGTTAAGCCAGAAAATCAAGCAATATGAAGAATGGATTGCAGCTGCTCCCGTGAGGGAGGCGGAATGGTCTGGATTGACGCGGGAATATGCACAACTCAAACATCACTATGATCAACTTGTCGCGCTAAATCTTGAAGCGAAATCCATGCTGAACCTCGAGCGTAGACAAAAAGGAAATCAGTTCAAGATAGTAGATCCGGCAAGATTTCCCGAAAAGCCGGTAAAACCAGATTTTTTGAAAACAATGTTAGTTGCGCTGGGTGCGGTTCTGGTAATGGGATGTGGATTTATTCTGATAACAGATTTTCTTGACGGATCTTTCAGGGAGTCTGAGGAACTGGAGCAATATTTTGGGGTGCCGCTGATAACAACCATTTCGTCTATTCAAACCAATGCAGAAAAACGAAGAGGGACAATTACCTCTATAATGAAAATCGCGGGGGTATCTGTTTGTTTTGTGCTTGTCATAGCTTTGTATTGGTACATGTTTGCCAAGGGAATTGTGGTGGTTTAGTTAAGGTGGTACTAGGATAAAATATGCTGCTGAATTGGTATTCGAGCAATGACAACCAAGGCTGACACATTACATAAGCAAAGGTACAGGTTATGGGTAATATAGCAGATGCGTTGAAAAAGGCGGGGGTTGATCTGGGTGCAAAGGACGATGACATTCAGGAGCCAACGGAAAAGCAGGAAGTTGCTGTTTCAGAGAGCGAAAAACTTGATGCCGTTGTCCCAATCCGTGAAATGGTGCGAGAGTTGCCTACAACGGATTCGCCTCGTGATGTCGAGAGAGGCCATATTACCGATGAAGCAGGATATGCAGATAACTGGGATGAGAGAATACGCTTGGTTATGGAGAAAAACAGCCAATCTGCTGAGTCGTTCAGGGTGTTACGGTCCTCTATTCTTCACCCGGAAGATGGCAAGCCCGGTGCCAGAACAATTCTCATTGCCTCCAGTGCGCCACAGGAAGGTAAAAGCTTTGTTGCTGCAAACCTGGCCGTCGCCTTTGCGCGTGGTCTAGATCAGTATGCACTTTTGGTTGATTGTGATCTGAGAAGGCCAAGTGTGGCAAGTTTGCTTGGTATCAGTGGCAGGGTTGAGAATGGCCTTTCGGAATATCTGCAGGGCAAGGTCGAGATTCAGGATATTCTAATGAATACGTCGGTGTCCAAACTTTCTGTTTTACCCAGTGGACATCCACCAGCAAACCCTGCGGAACTCTTATCTTCAGAGAGAATGGGCAGACTGATCGATGAATTGTCTGACAGGTATCCGGATCGGTTTATTATTTTTGACAGCGCACCCTTTTTAGTCGCTTCCGAATCCAATGTGCTGACCAGGAAAGTGGATGGAGTTGTCATTGTGGTGCGTTATGGCAAATCTGACCGGCAGAAGATTAAAGCCATGATTCATTCAATAGGTGAAGAAAAAGTGATTGGTGTGGTATTTAACGGGCAGGAAGAAGGATATATCAAAAAGAAAGTATTTGAACGGTACGCTCAGTATGGTGATTACTATAAGGCGAAGAAAAACTAGCGACTGTTAGAGCGACCAATTTCCCTAAAAAAGATGGAATCTCGGCGCCCAACCCGGGGTGAGGTGCTATTTTCAACGCCTGCGCACTTTCTTTCGGGTGGCAGTTGCGCGGATGTCATTATGCCTGACTCGCGGGTTGCTGTTTTTCCCTTCAAGGAGCTTGCGTTGTTTCATACGCTCGCTCGAATTTTTGGCTACATAAATTGGTTTTTTGTCAATTCTGCTCAGGCCGGTTACATACATGGCCGTCGATAATGTGCCAGGAGTTGGGGTGAAATCCTGAAACTGTTTTAGCGGCAGACCGAGCTTGCCCATATCATTTGCCAACTGCGTAGCGTGCTGATCCCGGCAGCCAGGGTGAGAGCTGATCACATAGGGAACAACCTTAAGGTTCTTGCCTAAGGATTTTGCCAATGCCCTACTGTGATTGATGAATTTGGTCAGGAGAGCATGGGGCTCTTTATGCATCAGCTTTAACACTTCTTTGCTGCTGTGCTCCGGTGCGATTTTCATCGTACCGGGGATATGGTGCAGGATGAGTTCTCGCAGCAGTGAAGGTGTACGCAATAAAAGCTCCATTCTCAAGCCTGAAGAAATGAAAACGTGCCTGACATTGTCTATGGAGGCGACCTTCGCAAGAAGAGATAAAAAACGTTCTTCGTCAATCACCAGATGCTTGCATATTTGCGGGTAGAGGCAGTCCTTTTTCTTACATCCACCAATTGCACAGGAAGTCCCGTACAGGTTTGCGGTAGGACCTCCCAGATCGCTGATGGTGCCGCTGAAAGAAGGTGAGGCGGCCAGAGTTTTGCATTCCCTGGTAATCGATTCAACCGACCTGTTCTGGATGGTAGCACCCTGATGCCTGGTTATGGCACAAAACGAGCAGTTACCAGAGCAACCACGGACGATGGTGACTGAATCTTTGATCATCCGATAAGCGGGAACATCAGGTGATTGCGGATGTGGCAATCTCGTGTATGGAAGCTCATACAACGAATCAAGTTCTCTAACTGTGAGGCTTTTCGCGCCAGGGTGCTGGACAACCCAATGGGTCTGTTGCTTTTGCAGTACTATTTGATCTGATCCGGCCCGGGAGTGTTTATCCAGAGCAAGCTCAGCATCCAGAAATAATTTCTTGTCTCCCTGAATCTCAGTTAAAGAAGGTAACACCAGAAAGTCATTGGAGTCTGGTGCGGACCAACCTGCAAAGCGCCTGTTAAGCTCGTTTTCAGTGAGCCTCTCACAGCTACCGTAAATTCCCTGCAGCGGTTTTCCCGATTGGCATTTTCGAGCTATATCAAGAACTGCATGTTCCCCCATCCCATAAACGACCAGGTCAGCCTTGGCGTCTGTCAGAAAAGAGCTTCTTATCCTGTTTTGTTTGTAATCATAATGAACAAACCTGCGAAGGGAGGCCTCAAGCCCACCGAGAACGATTGGCGTATCTTTATAGCAGGATCGAGCCAGATTGGCATAAATCAGCGATGCTCGATCCGGGCGATACCTGTTGTTCTTGTTTTTCTCCTTGGAGCGCCATCCATTTCCACCGGGTGAATAGGCATCGGTCTCTCGAACTTTACCGTTACCTGTGTAGTTGGCAACTATGGAATCAAGATTACCTGCAGTAATTCCGCAATATAAGTTAGGAGCAGGGAAGCGTTGGAAGTCACTGGGAGAGTCGTATCGAGGCTGGGACAGGATGGCCACTCTATAACCGTAATGTTCAAGAAAACGGCCAATAAGGGCTACACCAAAAGACGGATGGTCAATGTATGCGTCTCCGGTAACAAGGAGAATATCAATGCTGTCCCATCCACGCTGAATGCACTCCTCCCAGGAGGCTGGTAATGGTTGCAACTTGAGAGGAGTCATTTGTACTGCCAGAAAAAAAGTTTAAATAAAAATCTACATATGTCCGGCATTGATCAGCAGGTGAGCAGCGATTGAAGCTGCATACCCAAGAGCAATTACAGGAGTCCATTTTAAATGAGCGCCAAAAGTGTAAATTCCGCGAGCGCTTCCCATGAGTGCAACACCTGCAGCGGAGCCAATTGACAGCAGGCTGCCGCCTACTCCGGCGGTGAGGGTGACAAGAAGCCACTGGCCGTGAGACATTGTTGGATCCATGGTCAGTACTGCAAACATTACCGGAATGTTATCGACAATGGCTGACAATATACCAACCATAACATTGGCTGTGGTGGCACCAAGATCGTGATACAGGAAATTGGACACCATAGCAAGGTAACCAAACTGTGAAAGACCGCCTACGCAGAGAATTACACCGTAGAAGAAAAGGAGGGTATCCCATTCTGCACGGGCGATCTTTCTGAAAAGATCAAAAGGATGCGGCTGGGTCTTGTACGTTTGATGCGCTAACGGGTTATCATCGACATCATAATTACGATGTTCTTTCTTTTTAAGGTAGTACGAGAAGAAACCGAGGTAACCAAGTCCGAGCATCATGCCTGTTGCGGGTGGTAGATGCAGGAAGTTGTGGAAAGAAACCGCTGTAGCGATGGTAAGAAGAAACAATACAATAATCCTCTTGGCACCGAGTTTCATGGTTTTAGTGTCACCAGATGCTTTGGGTTGCTTGTTGGCGACTGCAAAGTTCATGAAAATTGCAGGAACAATCCAGTTGACGACCGATGGAATAAAAATAGCAAAGAATTCAGCGAACTGAACTTTGCCTTTCTGCCATACCATAAGGGTGGTGATATCACCAAAGGGTGAAAAGGCACCGCCTGCATTTGCGGCGATGACGATATTGATACACGCCAGGGTGACGAACTTCTTATCACTGCCACCAACGGCCATGGCAACAGCGCCCATAAGCAAAGCTGTAGTCAGGTTGTCTGCAATGGGAGAGATGAAAAAAGAGAGCAAGCCGGTCACCCAGAAGACCACCCTGAAGGAAAAGCCTTTGCCGACCAGCCAGGAACGGAGAGCCTGAAAGACATTTCGCTCATCCATACTGTTAATGTATGTCATGGCACAGAGCAAAAAGAGAAAAAGCTCTGCGTACTCCAGTAAATTGTGGCGAATAGCGACTTCAGCGCTATGGGTGTCTCCCAGGGCTGAGTAGGTGATAGCGACACATATCCAGATGACACCGGCAGCCAGCAAAACGGGCTTGGATTTACGTAAATGAAGTTGCTCTTCAAATATGACGAGCGCATACGCTGAAACAAAGAGAAGCAGCGAAAAGATTCCTAAAGCGGAAGTGGTCAATGCAGCAACATCAATATGCGAACTGCTGGCTCCGGCACTTGCATATGCAGTTCCGCACAGCGATGCCATAAAAGCCGTAATAAACAATAGCCTTTTCATTGGTAGATCCTTCAATTGTAGTGGGGTGCCAAAACAGTAAAACTGATAACGGGGCTACTATAACAGTCAAAGATATTGTTGACAAGCAATGCCGGAAAGAGGAGTTGAAGAAAAAAGGCCGCATTTTCTGTAAATAGCGAGAAAATGCGGCCCAATAGATCGATTGAGAGTTGGCTGAAAATTAGCTTTCAGCAGGTATATATTGTGTCAGTGGACAACTCTTACAACCTTTTTCAGGGAGGTCAGTGTTGGTGTGCACACGGTCGATTAACGCGGCGACAGCGGCTTTGCTGTCAGCAAAAATCTCATCTTCACCAATCTTGGCGAGCAGGCCGGTACGCTCCATTACTGTGATAACCTGGCCCTTGATTCCGCACATGGCAAAGCCGAGACCGGCACTGCGTACCCGTTTGACGAGCATCTCAAGCGCCTCCTCACCAGAAGCATCCATATCGTTGATACCGCGGGCATCAAGCAGAATGTAACGGAGATCAGGCTGATCGGTACGAAATTTCAATACCTGTTCGTCGAGATAACTGGCATTAGCGAAGAAAAGAGCACCGTCGAACCGTACTACAGCAATATGGCGGCAACCCTTCAAGCGGAAGTGCTCAGCGCTCTTGAGTACTTTTTCTTCGTTCATGGACAGGCTGGCAACCACCGGTCTCATGGACTTATAAAGAAATACAGTCATGGAGAGTGCAACACCGACCATGATGCCTTTATCGAGGTGTGGTGCGAAATACAGGGTTATAAGGAAACTCAGTACTGAGATTGCCCCGTCATACCATTGTGCCTTCCAGGCGTGGACGAAGCCCTTTACATTGACAAGGCCGATTACCGCCATCATGATAACCGCCGCCAGAACAGCCTGTGGAAGATGGTAGAGGAGCGGGGTAAAGAACAACAGGGTGATAACAACCATCAATGAGGTAACGACCGAAGAAATACCAGAGACGGCACCGGCCTGCAAGTTTACAGCGGAACGTGAGAACGAACCGGAGACTGCGTAACTGGAGCCGATGGAACCAAGGATGTTACCAAGACCCTGACCAATAAGTTCCTGGTTCGGATCAAGTTTCTGGCCGGTCTGGGCAGCCATTGCCTTGGCGATGGCGATTGCCTCCATGAAACCGAGCAAAGAGATGATAATTGCGGTTGGCAGAAGCTTGAAAAAGGTCTTTGAGTCGAGCTCAGGTACAGACAGTGTTGGTAATCCTTCAGGGATTTTACCGACAATGGCGCCACCGCCCATGACCTTGATCTGGGCAGCATCCAGGACGTTGTTACCCACCTTGATTCTCCAGGTGCCGCCATCTGTGGTAACGTCTGAAGGGACATTATCCTTGGGATAAAAAGTGTACGCGCCATCAGTTTCTACTGCTTCAAACTTCATGTAGCGCAGTCCTTCCCTGATGGTGCTGGCTTTGTGCTTAAGTTCGGCCATTTCGGAAGTGAGAATGGCGATCTGGCTTTCTAGACGAATAATATCGATAGACTGCCCATGCCCTGAGCTTTCCTTTAGATTTTCCTCGTCAACCTGGAGCCCTACAGCTGCCCTTTCCTCACCGAGTGTTTGGATATCGCTGATGACACCGTTGAATTCGGTGATCGTTTCAGCCAGACCAGGAGCCTTCATGGCACTTACATCGACCACGGAATCCTTGTTGAAGCCGGTGAAGAAGGAAAAGACTGTAGTGATTGCAACAGCGATCAGCACGTTAGGTATACGTGGGTTGATCTTGCGCAGTCCAACCATGATAACAACAGCCGTTATGCCGTAGATAAGGGTTGGGATATGAGTGTAATCAATGGCAGCTTCTCCAACCCGGATGAGGGTTTCGTAATGGTGCTCTGCCTTATCGACATACACCCCGAAAAATTTGGAGAACTGAGAAGAGGCGATAATAATCGCCGCAGCATTGGTAAAACCGTTTACAACAGGATGCGAGAGAAAGTTCACCACCAGCCCC
Organism: Desulfosediminicola ganghwensis; assembly: GCF_005116675.2. Lineage (NCBI taxonomy): Bacteria > Pseudomonadati > Thermodesulfobacteriota > Desulfobulbia > Desulfobulbales > Desulfocapsaceae > Desulfosediminicola > Desulfosediminicola ganghwensis. The sequence goes on along the minus strand of NZ_CP050699.1, from coordinate 5,503,491 downwards.
AAGCGAAGCACGCCAAGGGAGAACTGGAAGATACCAACTGTGAGTGCTAGCGCGACAGAATAGGCAATAAACTCTGCCGATCCTGCAGTGGCGAGCGGCTCAAGAGAAGCTGCTGACATGAGTGAAACGACAGCAACGGGGCCGGTTGCAAGTTGGCGACTCGAGCCGAAAAGCGCTGCAACCATAGGAGGTAGAAACGCTGCATAAAGACCATAATATGCCGGCAGACCTGCCAGCTGTGCGTAGGCCATCGACTGGGGAATTAAAACGAGAGCAACGGTAATACCAGCAAGAAGGTCAATCTTGAACTTGCCGCCGTCATAGTCCTTAAACCATGACAGGAAAGGGAAAAATTTAAGAATGATGTTCATTGGTAACCCTAAATAATAAATGTCAAATTAATGTTTGCATCAAGCGTCGTAAAAAGAGACTTTTCCTGTTTCCAGTTCATAATAAGCCGGAATTACGAGTACATCTCCGTTTTGTACCCTGTCGGAGATTATCGGCTCCGATTCGGCTATCTTCTGGGCGATATGGCAGGCGAGTTCTTTTGATGCATCATTAACAACATCTGTACTGTCCTCCCGGACCTTCTTCAATGCGGTCTGGATAGCGGGTGCTACAGAGTTGATGTGGCCTTCGAGCGCTGTACCGCTAGCTACCGCGGCTACTGCACCGCAACTGGAATGCCCCATTACAATAACGAGTTTGGTGTTGAGATGCGCGACTGCATACTCAATACTCCCAAGTGAGTGATCACCGATGACGTTTCCGGCAACACGTACAACAAACAGGTCGCCAAGTCCCTGGTCAAAAATGTTGACCGGCGGAACCCGGGAATCTGCACAGGTCAGGATCGTGGCAATCGGAGCCTGGCCTTTAGAAAGTAGTTGGCGTACTTCCTCGTTGTGATTCGGGTGCTCGGGGACACCGTTCATGAATCGCTGATTTCCATCCTTCAAAATCTGCAGTGCTTCATTTGCCGTGGGGCGTTTAATAGGTTCGTTTCCCATGGTAAATCTCCTTTAAGGTTTCAAGTTCAAAAACTATATAAACTTCAAAGAGCCTAGGCTCTACACGTGCATAAAAGTTTGCGACCATCAGCAGGTTCTATTTTCCCATTATATTTGGAGACACTAATCAAAGCGCTCTGTGCTAGAAAGTCAAGAAAAATAGTCCGCTTATAGCGCACATATGCACGATTGGTAATATTTTTGTTAGTAAATAAGATTATTATGAGATATTCATAGCATATTGAATAAAACAATGGAAAAACTGGGCACTACAGCGTGTTCTATTATAGCGTCATTCAGGCTCTGGTGTGATGAATTGATGTTAGGTGACAGAGGTAAATTAAATGGTTGAGACTCATCCCTATAGGGTTGTCCTGGCAGATGATCATGTACTGATCAGGCATGGAATTAAGAATATTATTTCTCAAAATGATGACCTTGAAGTTGTTGGGGAAGTCGGAGACGGAGAAGAATTGCTGGAGCTCCTTGATAGGCAACCGGTTGATCTTGTAATACTTGATATAAGTATGCCGAAGATTGGCGGCATGGAGGCTGTGGGCCAGGTCAAAGCGAAGTGCTCATGGGTGAAAGTTCTCATCTTGACCATGCACAAAAGCAAACAGTATTTTTATCATTCAATGACTGCAGGTGCAGACGGGTATATGGTAAAGGACGATTCTGATGAGGAGTTGCTGATCGCTATCCGTAAAATCCAATCAGGGAAGAGTTATATTTCGCCATTTATTGCTGAGGATTTTGCAGATGATGTTATCAACACCTATCGAGGAGAACGGAAAAGTCCTTTTCAGCAGTTAACAAAACGGGAGAAGGAAATACTCCAACTCGTCGTTGACGGCTATACCAGCAAACAGATGGCGGACAATCTGGGGCTGAGCCCGAGAACCGTCGACCACCATCGCTCAAGTTTGCTTCGTAAGTTTCAGATGAAGAATAGCGTCGACCTGGTGAATTTTGCCGTGCGAAACGGCTTTGTCACCCCTGTCAAATATTAGGATTAAACGAAATAGTTGTAATATTGGTGAAGTGAAACACTAATAATTGATGCGGAAATGTTACTAATTCAATAATTTTTCATTTTTTTTTGCATGCAGTAGGTATGTTGTTGCTGCTGTTGATTTGCTTAATTAATTGATATTATTATAAAAGCATAGGAAAGTTGAAGGTGTACTAGGTATATGTACCTAGCGAAAAACAGGTAATTGTCTCAATTGTATTTTCCTCTGAACCCATTAATAATGCTTGTGTTTATTGAACGAAGTTCAGATTTCTTGAGGGGAAAAAGGAGAGTACACGATGAACAAAGGGGAGTTGGTTGCGGCAATAGCGGAGACCAGGGGAATTACCAAAGTCCAGGCTGAGAAAGCGCTGAACATCGTACTTAAGAACATGGTGGAAGCCATGGAGCGTGGTGAGCGTGTCACACTTGTTGGCTTTGGCTCATTTAAGGTCGTTGAGCGCGCTGCCCAGAAAGGGCGTAACCCCCAGACCGGACAGTCTATTATCATTCCTGCGCACAACGTTGTGAAATTCAAACCAGGCAAGCGTCTGTGTGAAAAAGTTCAGTAAGCCTGCCTTATTTGAATTGAATCGAATCTGTTAGCTTCTGGTGAGGTGTGAACGATACAGCCAAATGCTCATACCTGTGAAAATCATGGCAAAACTGAGAAGTTGCCCCATGGTAAAAGAAGCAAACAGATAACCGATTTGCTGGTCCGGTTCTCGGACCAGCTCCACTAACGATCTCAAGACTCCATAACCTATGAGAAAAAGCGAGAGGATCGAACCGTGTGGCCATCCTTTGAGGCCTCGCCATGGTTTGCTTTTCAGTGACCAGAGGATGATGAACAATACAAGGCCCTCAAGCAGTGACTCGTAGAGTTGGGATGGATGTCTTGGTAAGGGACCACCGCCTGGGAATACCATCCCCCAGGGGACTTCAGTTGTGCGACCGAAGAGTTCACCATTGATAAAGTTGCCGATTCTACCAAGGCCCAGACCAATCGGGATCGTTGCAGCATAGAGATCGGCTGTTTTCCAGAAATCGATCTTGTTTTTCCTGGTGAAAATCCAGGCCCCCCCGATGAGGGCGATGCATGCACCGTGAAAGGACATGCCACCGGAGGTAAGGGCAAGCATCTGAAGAGGATTTTCCAGGTAAAAATCAAGATTGTAGAAAAGGATATAGCCAAGCCTGCCACCAAGTACAACTCCAAGCAGGAGAACGAAATTAAGATTTTCAAAGTGCTCTGAGAGTTCATTGTAGCCAAAGCGGCGTATCTGGTGCCGCACCAGGATGTAAGTAGCAATAAAGCCAAGCACATACATGAGTCCATACCAGCGGACCTGGAAGGGACCGCCGATATTGAATAGAACCGGATCGATTTCTGGGTAGGTGAGCATTGTGTATTATTGGTGTCTGCGGCGCCGGAGATGCACCTGGAGAACTGATATTGCTGCAGGCGTTACTCCGGAAATGCGTGAAGCCTGGCCGAGCGAGAGTGGCTTGATTGTAGTCAACTTTTCCACGACCTCATTGGAAAGTCCTGACATCGATTGGTAGTCGAGTTCTTCAGGCAGTTTGACCGCTTCCATTTTCTTGAATCGTTCAACCTGTTCACGCTGGCGGTCAATATACCCCTGGAATTTGATCTCAAGCTGGATTTCGTCGCAGACATCAGAGGCGGCAAGATTGTCCAGCCTTTGCTGTACCACATCGGCCAGGGGGAGTTGGGCAAGTTTATGCAGATCAATTTCAGGCCTTCTAAGGAGGTCGGCAAGGTAATATTTTTGTTTAGCCGGGGTGCTGCCAAGTTCGACCAGTGCATCGCTTATTTCACTGGTTGGTCGTACCGTTTCAGTTTTGAGCAGTTCAAGTCCTTCCTGGATGGCAGCCTGTTTGGCAATGAAATGCTGGTAACGGTCCTGGTCAAGCAGACCTATGTCAAATCCTTTCTGGCAAAGCCTGAGATCTGCGTTGTCTTCGCGCAGCAAAAGTCTGTATTCGGCTCTTGAGGTAAAGAGACGATAAGGCTCTTTAGTGCCGAGGGTTACAAGGTCATCTATGAGTACACCTATATATGCCTCAGAACGATCAAGAATGAATGGTTCTTCTCCGCGAACATAGCGCACGGCGTTGATGGCAGCCATCAAACCCTGTGCAGCAGCCTCCTCATAACCGGAGGTGCCGTTGATCTGACCGGCAAGGTAAAGGCCATCAAAGCGTTTGGTGGCAAGTGATGGGCGAAGTTCAAGCGGATCAATGTAATCATATTCAATAGCATAGCCAGGTCGAATAATCTTTGCATTTTCAAGACCTTTGATTGAGCGGATCATGGCAATCTGCGTGTTGAGAGGGAGACTGGTGGGTAACCCGTTGGGATAAACTTCTGTGGTGTCGAGACCTTCCGGCTCAAGGAAAACCTGATGTCTGAGCTTTTCCGGAAAGCGCATAACCTTGTCTTCGATGGAAGGACAATACCGTGCGCCAATGCCTTCTATTATACCGGTGTACATCGGGGACTGATCAATTCCCTGCCTGATAACCTCATGTGTTGTTTCGTTGGTATAGGTAATATGGCAGGGGAGCTGAGGCAGAGTATAGCGTCCTGAAGAGGCGAAGGAAAAGTGTGCAGGAGGCTGATCACTATGCTGGGGTTCCAGTTCTGAATAGTCGATAGTATTCGCATCAAGCCTGGGGACGGTACCTGTCTTCATCCGGCCAACCTGAAAACCCGCCTCTTTAAACCACTGAGCAAGTTTAACGGATGGCGAATCGCCAAGACGGCCTGCTGGAAAATTCTTCAACCCAATATGCACGAGGCCGTTTAAAAATGTCCCTGTGGCAACGATAACTGCGGCAGCACGGATCTCTTCATTGAGAGAAGTGGTGATGCCACAAACTTTGTTGTCTTCTACGATGAGGGAGTCGGCAACTGTCTGGCTGATCGTAAGATTTTTCTGATTTTCGAGTACAGACTTCATTCGCAGCCGGTAAAGGAGTCTGTCAGCCTGGGCCCGGGATGATCTGACTGCCGGTCCTTTGCTGGTATTGAGCCTTCTGAACTGGATAGAAGTGGCGTCTATATTTGTTGCCATTTCACCACCAAGAGCGTCTATCTCCCGGACCAGGTGACCTTTAGCCAATCCGCCAATGGCGGGGTTGCAGGACATGGCACCAATTGTATCAGCGTTGATAATGGTTACCAGAGTATTACATCCCATGCGGGCACTGGCCAGCGCAGCTTCACAACCGGCATGGCCTGCACCAATTACTATTACATCGTAGTCGTTCATTGATTTTATTTGCTTATCCTAGGGAGTGCTGTTCAGCACAAGTTCAATGTTGATTTTTTTTCCACCAGATCACCGCCCAGCGCGGTGGTGTCTCACGGATAATTGTTATACTGCCGTCCGCGTTGGGCTGAGACTTTTGATTCAGGTAGCGCCTGACCAGTAACTCCTCTTCATCGTTCATGTCTTTCAACATCCAGCTATACGAGAGAAAGGCCTGGTCAAGACTTTCAAAATGTAATTCTTTTTCAAGCTCAATAATTACGACGTTTGGGTGTATATTTTTAGTATACAATGTATTGAGCGTATAGATATAATCGGGGCCGGACTGAAAGCTTCGGCCCACGGCCTCGTAGAGATCGGGATCGAATGGGGTAGGCGAAATCCGATCTACTATAAACACGTATTTGGCAGCGTAACTGTTAAGTTTGTCAATTGCTCCTGAGATGTCCTTGACGTTCAGGGAGCGGGAAGCAATTGTTATATCGTGTACGTTGATATTTTTTTGCTGCCAGTTATCCTCCCAGGCGCACTGAATGGTACGGATGTTTTTCAGTTGTTCTTTTCGGGCGTTTTGTTGCAGGATATCGAGCATACCGGGTGAGAAGTCGATGGCCGTTACCGAACAGACTTTTCTGGCCAGGGGGATAGCCAGAGTGCCAGGACCACAACCGATATCAAGTACAGTTGTTTCAGGCGTAAGCGGCAAATGTTGCAAAAGCAGACTGGTAAACGGGGAGTCGCTGTTGCGCGAGGCAAATGACGCAGATTTTTTATCCCAATCCGATGGGCCTTTGCTGGACCAGCCTCTTTTGTCACGGGCGTTTTGCCAGAGAAGGTTCCAGTCGAGGTCGTTGTATGTATAATTAGCAAAGTCTGTCATGTGGAGGATACCGAAGCAATTGAACTCAGGAGACGCGATAGATCATGTATTTCGCCTGAAAGTATCATAGCGGACTGTTCTATGCAAGACGAGGTGTTCCTGACAGGTGAAAATGTTTGACAGTCTGTGACTTCTGTGGTTAATATTCATCTTTTGTGATTTTTAAATCCCCGGATAAAATTTGGGCATAACGCTATTGGGGAGGCAAGCTCTTATAAATCAAGGATGTACAGGTTTAAAGAGCTCGACAAAGGCCTGGGAAATTTTAGAATACTCCGTGCAGCGCACGGATTAGTACAAGAGGAAGTGAATTATGAGCAAGCGTACTTTTCAGCCAAGCAACATCAAACGTAGTCGCACCCATGGATTTCGTGCCCGTATGGCAACTCGCGCAGGACGTGCAATTCTTAATGCTCGCAGAGCGCGCGGTCGTAAACGTTTGTCCGCATAACCGAGCTTTTTTGAAAAAACTTTCATTTCCCAAGGACTCTCAGCTACGCAAAGGCTGGGAGTTCAATAGGGTATATGACCAGGGCAAACGTTTGCACGGCAAGGGATTTTCTCTCATCTGTTGTCCAAACGACCTGGGGTACAGCCGGATCGGGATCAGTGTAAACCGGAAAATTCGGGGTGCTGTCAGGAGAAATCGCATCAAACGGATAATTCGAGAATCGTTCCGCTTGGAGCGGGAACTCTATCCGTCCGGTGCCGATATCGTATTTGCAGTCAGGCCTGACTTCGCATTCACCTCTCCCCTTTCCATCAGTAAAGCGGTTGAACCACTGACCCGCAAGTGGAGAGCAATACATGAAAGCTGAGATCAGAATATCTCAGATTCCCAAGATTATGCTCTTGTGGATGGTTCGCGGATATCAATATTTGATATCCCCATTACTTCCCCCCAGCTGCCGCTTTACTCCCACGTGTTCTGCGTACACAATCGAGGCACTAAAGAAATATGGTGCGATACGGGGGACATATCTCGGCATTCGTCGTATACTGCGTTGCCATCCATTTTCGAGAGGCGGTTATGATCCTCTGCGCTAAGCGGTTGCCGCCACACTTATTTAACTTCCATTCCACGGGATCATTTCTGTGGCGTAAATTCAATCGGTAAGCACATGGATATCCAAAGAGCCATATTGGCAGTAATTCTATCTTTCGCCATATTGTTTGGTTACCAGTACTTTTTTGTCGGGTTTGAGCCTGAGCAGACTCAGGTTGTGACCCAGGTGGAAGGTACCGCAGTTGATGGTAGCCAGCAAATAGCAACTCCACAAGAGACACAGGCGCCGGCAATGGTTACTCCGGTTCAGCCGGTTGTAATGCATCCTGAGGCCAGGGATATCACTGTGGACACCGATCTGTATACTGCAGTGTTCACAGAAAATGGTGGCGCGCTGAAGCGGATCTCATTGAAAGAGCACTTCCATACAATGGAAGAAAATGCTCCGGGAGAAGAGCTCGTCAATTCCAGCGATGCGGCTGGCTACCCACTGAAATTTTCCTGGGGTGGCGCGGTTGGTCAGGATCTCCTCTACAAGGCCACCAGCGAGGGCGTGACTTTCAGCGATGGCAAGGCCCGTCTGGTGATGGAAGCTGATGCCGGAGCAGGTCTTGTTATTACCCGTACCTACACTTTCGCCAAGGACAGTTATCTGTTCGACCTCGCGGTGACTGTACGAAATACCAGCGGCAGCGTTCTTCAGGGAATGCCGCAGTTGCAGCAGGTCAACACTCCATTCCTGAAAACCGGTAGTCCGGCTGATGGCTTTCTCTTCCGTGGGCCGACCAGTTATCAGAATGGCGATCTCAATGAGGTGAAGGTCAAGAAGTACAAAGACGGCCCGATGACCCTGCAGGGTAATTTTGATTGGGCAGGTTACGGCAGTCATTATTTCGTAAGGGCCATTATCCCATATGAAGGGATCGGCACCAGTTACCATATGCAAGGTGATGAAGAGCTTACTGTCACCACATTGTCCGGAGATCTGGACACGCTTCAGCCAGGAGCCGAGAAGACCTATAGTTACGGAATCTACTACGGACCGAAAAAAGTAAAGGTGATGGAGGAGATCGGGCACAATCTCCAGAAGGCTGTAAACTTCGGATTCTTTGATTTTATCGCCCGTCCAACCCTCTGGTTGTTGAACTTCTTTTACGGATTTGTTCACAACTACGGTATTGCCATCATCCTGGTGACCGTTCTCTTCAAGGCAGTTTTCTGGCCAATTACCCAAAAGGGTATGAAGTCGATGAAAAATATGCAGAAACTTCAGCCGAAGATGGTGAAGATCAAAGAGAAGTACAAGGATGATCCAACCAAGATGAATCAGGAGGTGATGGGCCTCTACAAGACCTATAAGGTCAATCCACTGGGCGGCTGTCTGCCAATGGTGTTACAGATTCCGGTATTCTTTGCACTTTATAAGGTCCTGTTGCAGAGTATTGAGCTTCGCCATGCGCCGTTCATGCTCTGGATTAACGACCTTTCGGCGCCAGACAGATTGTGGATTGGTTTCGATATTCCATACCTGCACGGTATTCCAGTATTGACATTGATGATGGGCGCTTCCATGTTTATTCAACAGAAGTTCACCCCAACGACAGCTGACCCGACTCAGGCAAGAATTCTGATGTTCCTGCCGGTGATCTTTACCTTTATGTTTCTCAATTTTGCCTCTGGTCTGGTACTCTACTGGTTTGTCAACAACCTGTTGTCGATTCTCCAGCAGCAGTTGATCAACCGCGAAGTGGCGCAAAAGGCAGCCTGATTCCGGCAAATTCGCATCCGATCTCATGATGAGATCGGATCGCGGTAGCTGAGAAACCTAAAAGCAGAGAGAAGCAATGTCTGGTGAAAAAAAAGACTTTTTCGGAAAAGAAGTTACAGACGCAATAAAGAAAGCTTGTGAGACCTTAAACGTTCCACAGGAAATGCTTGATATCGAGGTATTGGAAACGGGATCAAATGGGATTTTTGGGCTTATTCGCAGAAAGGCCAAAATTCGAGTTTCCTTAAAGCAGGATGTCGATGAAGATTTCGCGAATGCGATCTCTTCAGCAAAACAGCCTGAGCCTGAAGAGACGGTTGAGGAGCAACACGCTGAAGAGTCTGTGGCTGATGAAACTCAATCCGTTGATGATGCTGAGCCAATTGCGAAAGCAGCTATCCCAGTCGAAGAAAAAAGCGAATCCGCTGAAATCGAAGTAGAGGCGGAGGCAGAGGCAGAGGCCGAGACTGAAGCAAGCGCTCAGAGTGTTGCAATTGTCAAGGCTCAGCTTGTACAATTGCTTGAGAAGATGGGGTATCCCTCAGAGGTTGCGGTTTCCAATGAAGGGCTTGCTGTTGAATGCAATGTCAGCGGTGAATTTGAAGAGGAGCTCGCAGGTCCGGAAGGCAAAACCTTAGACTCCATTCAATACCTGCTCCGCAAAATGGTGGCAAGACAGTGTCCGGAGCGACTTCGGATCAAGGTCAATGTCGGTAGTTTCCGTGAGCGCAGGCTTGAAGAACTCAAGCAGAAAGCCGTAGAGTATGCTGCTAAAGTCAAGGAGACAGGCAAAACCCAGGTTCTTCCGGCACTTAACCCTTCCGAACGCCGCGAAATACATATGGTACTCCAGGAAGACAAAGAAGTTCGCAGCCGATCTGTTGGAGACGGACTCTTCAAAAAAATCCTTATCTACAAACCTGGGAAAGCCGGACGTGGCGGCCGCAAAAAAGGCGGTAATCGCGGTGGTCGCAAAGGCAGGAATGGAAAAAACGGGGCAAAACCCACAAGTGATGAGTAAGCTGCCTGCACACGATTGCTCGCAGCTGTAGAGAAAAAATGAGCAATCATCTCAATCAGGAAAATACCATAGCTGCAATGTCTACTCCCCCTGGTGCAGGTGGAATCGGCATTATCAGAATGAGCGGCGCAGAATCTCTCGAGATTCTGCGCCGTATTTTTGTGCCGTTGGACAAAAACTGCGCTTACGAAAGTCATCGCCTTTATTATGGTCATGTAACAGACCCGGCAGACAGCAAAGTGCTTGATGAGGTGCTTGCAGTTTATATGCAGGCTCCGCGCACCTATACCAGGGAAGATGTGGTCGAAATTCACTGCCACGGCTCATTTCTGGTATTGCAGAATGTGCTTGAACTGCTTCTCCGTCAGGGGGTCGAACTGGCTGAACCCGGAGAATTCACCAAAAGAGCATTTCTCAATGGCAGAATCGACCTTACCCAGGCAGAAGCGGTAATCGACATTCTCACTGCCCGCACCAACAAAGGTGTAGATCTGGCGCAGGAACAACTCTCCGGTTCACTCTTTCAACAAATAGATATAATTCGCAAAAGCCTGACCAACATGCGGGCGGTTATAGAGGTGGCGATCGATTTTCCGGATGAAGATGTGGAAATTGTCGATCACAGCCATCTTATCAGCCAGCTGGACACTGAAGTGGCATCACCGCTGGACAAACTTTTGCGAAGTGCAGAGCAGGGCAAGATCTATCGGGAAGGGATTTCAGTGGTTATAGCCGGGCTTCCCAATGTCGGCAAATCAAGCCTGCTCAATACTCTATTGCAGGAAGAGCGGGCCTTGGTTACAGAGATCCCGGGGACAACCAGAGATACAATTGAAGAATATATAGATATTCTCGGAATGCCGGTACGACTTGTTGATACTGCGGGTATCAGGGAAGATGCCGAGACTGTTGAGGAACTCGGAATTCAGCGAGCGAAGGAGTTGATTAACGCGGCAGACCTGGTGCTGTTCATGCTCGACGGAGCTCGGGAAATATCTGCTGCAGACGTCCGCCTTTATGAGTCAGTTGCTCATAAGCCTTTACTGGTGCTGGTTAATAAAACCGATGTGTGCAAAGTTCATGAAGGCTTTACCAGGCCTCTTGGTACCGATGCTCCGGCTGTTTATATATCAGCCAGAGAGCAGCATGGTATCGAGGAACTGAAGAAAGCGATTTTTAATCGTGTGGCGTCCGGTAGTGAGCAGTGGGAGGAGACTGCTTGTGCGCCGAATATGCGGCATAAGCTGGCGCTGCAAAAAGCCAATGAAGCTTGTATCCGGATTCAGGAAGCATTGAATATGGGGTTAACCAGTGATCTGATCGCGGTCGAATTACAGGAATGTCTCGATCAACTTGGTGAGATTGTTGGTGAGACGACCACAGAAGATATCCTTGACGTTATTTTTGAACAGTTTTGTCTTGGCAAGTAATAATCTGTTGCCTGGTGAAGTTCTTCTCTGTGTTTTTCATCGCTCAGATCGGTGATCGAACAAATGGGGCATCGCCAGGCGATACCCCATTTGTTGTAATTCATAAGGTCATTTCCAACACTGCCTGCACTACTTTGTCAGCTCCTTCCGCTATTTGGTCTACCCGTGAATCAAGCATATAGCATGGGGTCGTGACTACCTTGTTCGCAGTATCCACAGTTATTTCACAATGCATGGTTTTTTGGTGATGGGCTCCCATTGCTATCAGGGCCTCTGATGTCCCTTGATCCTGCCCGATTGTAACAGTAACCTCCTGGATGATCTGAGCAATGATTACCGGAGCGATGCAGAGTGCACCAATGGGTTTGCCTGCCTCATGAATCATTTTTATGGCTTTTGCCACGCCGGGTTCTACAGTGCAATCCGGTCCTTTAAAGGCAAAGTCTGAGAGGTTTTTGGCAGCTCCAAAGCCTCCAGGTAGTATCAGAGCATCGAAACTATCTGCTGAAAAATCCTTTAAATCGACAACATTTCCACGGGCAATTCTAGCCGATTCGACAAGAACGTTTCGGCTTTCAGTCATTTCTTCGCCGGTCAGGTGATTTATCACATGGTGTTGGTTCCTGTCCGGGGCGAAACAGGTGTACTGGGCACCATATTTATGGATGGCAAGTAACGTGAGAGTCGCTTCATGGATCTCTGTCCCATCAAGATAGCCGCATCCAGATAACAGTACAGCGATGTTTTTCTGCATCGTGTTTCTCCTATTGCACCCTCTATGGGGTTGGTTTGTACCTAGAGTAGCCTGCCTCTTTCATCTAACCTGAATAGAAATTTTCATTATGCTTGATGGTATTGATGCCCTGTCAGTGAGCCTGTATCTCCCTCAGCAGTGCTTCGGCATCTTCGCGTTCTGCAAACTCTTGTTCTGAGTCGACAGACGATTGCAACGCCTCGATTGCACTTTTGGGATCATTGTTACCCTTTTGGGCGAGCGCCATGTGGTAGAGAATGATTGGATTCTCAGGATCTGCTTCCAGTGCCTGCTGAAACTGGGATATGGCCAGCCCATACGATTCCCGTTTCAGATGAACCACTCCGAGGGTGTCGGCGATATGGGGGTCGTCAGGTAGTGCCTGTTTAGCAAGCATGGCGAGCCGGAGTGCCTCTCCAAGGTCGGCATTTTCATCACTCGCAAGAATATAGGCAAGATTATTGGCGGCTGACGGCAGGTCCGGCGCGACTGTAAGAACGTGTTCATAGTGCTTTCTAGCCTCCCCCATCTGGCCTTTTGTTTCGTATAAGGTGGCAAGTCCAAGGCCTGCAGGGATGGAATCAGGCTGAGACTTCAGCAACCCAAGAAACTCGTTAATGGCTTCATCTGTGCGGCCCATCGAATGCATAAGCCGCGCAGATGCAACAAAAGAGTGAGGCAGGTCTGGTGCAAGTTCCTGGGATTTTGCATAAGCTTCCAGCGCCTCTTCTGGTTGTCCTCCCTGGGAGAGAATGTTACCGAGCAGCATATAGTGTCCGGCTGTATCAGGTGAACGTTCAATCTGTTGTTTGACAATCTCTATTCCTCTTCCAATATCATTTTCTGATGCAAGCGAGGCGTAGAGCGCTAAAGCTTTTGCATTGTCCGGTGCCAGTTCGACAAGTTTCTGGAAGGTTTTTTCCGCCTGTTCCTTGTCTTGTTTACCGAGATAGGCGAGGCCGAGACTGCCGAGCATGTCAAGATCCGTTGGGGTGATTTTACGTATCTCTTCAATAGCTTTTATTGCGTCATCAAAGCGTTTTTCCGCAAGCAGTGCTTTAGCCATCAATTTGGCTGCAGCAAGATTTTTGTTGTCCAGGCGCAAGGCTATGGTGGCCTCCCGGCCCGCCCCGTCAAACTCGCCTCTCCCGAGCAAAATCCTCGCCAGAAGTGTATGATAGCGACTGTTGGCTGGTGCAAGTTGAAGAGCAGTTGCAGCCGACTTTTGTGCAAGCTCGAGATCTCCGGAGCGCATATGGGTAAGGGCCATAAAGTAATGTGGGTCAGGCCACTTCGGGTAGTTCGACGTGAGAGAGATGAGCAGCTCCAAACCCTCATTGAGTTGATTATCATTGAGTAGTAGCTTGGCTTTGACAAATTGGGCACCGCCGTGATTCGCGTTGTCAGAAAGGATTGACTCACAAATTTCGCTGGCTTTATCAAACCGTCTCAATTCAAAATAGGCATTGGCAAGTTCGGCTTTGAGTTGAATGGAATCAGGGAGGTCCGTCGTGGCAATTTCGAGGAAGTCTACCGCCTGCTGATACTGGTTTCCGGTCCGGTAGATATTAGCAACGGCTGACCTGAGGTCGCTGGATTCTGGATCAAGTTCTACAGCTTTCTGGGCGGCGGTCATTGCTTTATCAATATCCTTTGTTTGCAAATAAAAATTGGAAAGCAAAGAATAGGAACGCCAGTCTTGCGGGAAACTCTCCACCATTTGCAGCAAAATTTCTTCTGCCTTCTCTTTATCCTGCTGCTGTTGATAGAAAAAGAGTAGTGTTCTAAAATTATTGGAATTTTCAGGGTTTGCTTCAAGAGCCTTCAAAAACATTTCTTCGCTTGTTTCGAAATCCTTCTCGACGGCCGCAATGCGGCCCCTCAAGTTGAAAAAACGGTCTGATTGGGGATCTTTAGTTTTGAGGGTATTTACAACCTGCTGGGTGGCCTCAATGTTGCCAGCGAGTAGTTCCAGGTTAGCGAGCAGGTACAGAGCCTGAGTATTATCAGGCTCTATTTCCAGTACCTTCTCTATGTACTTTCTGGCATCGTCAGTTTCTTTGGCCATAAGCAGGAATTCAGTTACTTTGACAGCGGCATCAGTGTTGGCAGGTTCCAGGTCTGCTGTCCGCTTCAACTGGTTGAACCCAGCCTGCATGTTTCCTTCTTCGAGCTGTAAAAGGCCAAGCTGATACCTTGCTTCAGCGTATTTGGGGTCGATCTGGATGGCATTTCGAAGCTCTATTATTGCGGCCTTGTTGTCATCCTGCTCGATATATTCCATGGCCCTGTTGTAGTGTTTGAGCTTTTTCTTGTCGTCGTCTGAACAACCGGGAGTAATAAGGAGCATAATCATGATACAGCATAAAGAAATCAATCTTGAGAAGAGCATAACGTATCCTTTCAGAAAAAGTTAATCTGATGCTGCACGTGCTGAGACTGGTTGTGCCTTGAATTAAGAACTGGGTATAATCGTTACGCAATTTATTAGGACATAACAAATAACCGTAGTATATGTCGAATGATTTTCCTATCAAAAAAAACGTGCTGTCATCAAGGTGGCCTGCTTGTTCCGAACACTAGTATTACCATCTCATATATTGGGTGCCTGAGTAAATCAGTAAATGCCGCTGTTCATAGCAAAATTTTGCTGCCACGGGGGCAAAAGGCCCAGGAAATTAAAATTTCTGTATAAAGAGATGGGTTGAGAACCGATAAATTCTGAAGGAAAAAGAAGCTGAATGTTGTTATGCGATTGGGTGGGGGAGCCCCTTAAAGTGCGGGAGTGACATGCGGGAGTACCTATCTCCAACCGATAGATCAGTTGTCTTTTTCCCTTAGAAAATCTTTGGATTGGCAATATCGTTAAGGACGTCAAAAGTGATACTCACCTGGAAGCTTTGTAGTGTTGGGTCACGCCAGCTCTGTAGCCGCTCATCCAGCGCTTCACTGTCCTACTTACATCTGCTTGGGGGGACTTCAATACCGCAGAGTTCCTCGGTTATCTTGGAAACCTTATGGGGCGAGATAGCTTGAAGGTACATTACTGCCAGGGCGAGTCTTAGCGCTCTCGCGGCTCGGAAGATCGCTGAGGGGAAAACTCTATATCGCAGGTCATCGTTGTTCTCCTTTCTTATTCATTTCCGCAAAAATTAAAGAAAAAAAAGATGGCCAGTTATAGCCAAGACTTGTCTGAGTTTACATAAAAAAATGTGCTCCACCGCGCTTTTCGCCCGATTTGACACGGGTCGTCTCAGGACGTACTATGCAAGCATGTATACCTGCGATTCTTGGATAGAGCGATGAATCATAATGGGAAAGTACGATGAGTGCTCTTTTCTCTTTGGATATTATTAATATAGCCGATTTGATGGTGGGCCGATGGTATGAAGCACTAAAGATCTGGTCGGGAGACCTTATTCATACCAAAGGGCTTTGCGATTCAGCAATGATGGACTGAACGATGAGACGCCTTCTAATGTTACGTCTTTTAGTGCCACTTCTTCTACTCTGTTGTTTGGTTCCTTTGAGTCTGTGGGGAGCTGAACTACGTACCTTAGAGATAGAATATTCTTTCACCCCTCCAGATTATTCGGGAGGGAGCCACGTAGGGTATCGGCTGTATAAAGAAGGTCAGCTGGCCTGCGAAACTGCTGATACAGTGACCAACCCAATGGTCTGCGACATAATGACGGACAGCGGGACTTTCGACTTCACCCTAACGGCATTATATAGCGATAATACTGAAAGCCCTCCTTCCATATCGTTCTCGTACACTATCTCCACTCTTCCTCCAGGCGAAGTGTCAAAAACACTGGCTATAGAGTATTCGTTTACTGCTCCACCTCTATCAGGTGTAACGCATGTGGGGTATCGGTTGTACAAAGAAGGTCAACCGGCCTGCGAAACTGCAGACACAACCACCAACCCAATGGTCTGCAACATATTGACGGGTGTTGGGACCTTTGACTTCTCCCTGACTGCGTTATACAGCGACAATACTGAGAGTGCAGCCTCATCGCCATTCACTCTAACCATTACCGATACACCGCCAATTTTACCGCCTCCAAGCGCGGCCTTCACAGTCACGCCCACTTCAGGAGAGGCGCCACTTTCCGTATCGTTCGATGCATCTGCCTCAAGCGGGGAAATTGCGAGCTATTCCTGGGCATTTGGTGACGGCGGGACGGGAGTGGGGGGGAATGCCACCCATACCTATCAAGAGGCCGGTAACTACACGGCCACCTTAACCATTGCCGATGCGAGCGGTGTGACAGACACGAGTAGCGTTGGCATTAGCGTTGCCGAGCAACCACTCCCGCCTCTTGGTGCATCCATTTCAGCCATTCCCACCTCAGGAGAGGCGCCACTTTCCGTATCGTTCGATGCATCTGCCTCAGGCGGGGAAATTGCGAGCTATTCCTGGGTATTTGGTGACGGCGGGACGGGAGCGGGAGTGAGCGCTTCCCATACTTACCAGGAAGCAGGCAGTTATACAGCCACTCTGACCATAGCTGATGCGAGCGGTGCGACAGACACAGGCAGCGTTGGCATTAGCGTTGCCGAGCAACCACTCCCGCCTCTTGGTGCATCCATTTCAGCCACTCCCACCTCAGGAGAGGCTCCACTTTCCGTATCGTTCAATGCTTCTGCCTCAAGTGGAGAAATTGCCAGCTATTCCTGGTCGTTCGGTGATGGTGGATCGGGAACGGGAGTGAGCACTTCCCATACCTATCAGGAAGCGGGTAATTATACTGCTACCTTGACCATTGCCGATGCAAGTGGTGCGACAGACACAAGCAGTGTTGGCATTACCGCCGCGGAACAGTCGCCGCCTCTTAAAGCCTCGATCAGTACCGACACCACCTCCGGTGCGCCGCCCCTGGCAGTGGCGTTTAACGGAACCGGTTCAACAGGTGAAATTGTTTCCTACCAGTGGTCGTTCGGTGACAACAACCAGGGCAGCGGATCAGCTGTAGGGCACACCTACGAAGCTGCTGGCAGCTATACGGCAACATTGGTGGTCAGCGATTCCGCAGGAAACAGCAGTCAAGACACCGTCAATATAACAGTGGGAGAAACGGCCTCACATACATTGACCATAGAATATACTTTCAGCCCTCCGAACATCGCCGGGGTAGATCATGTTGGATACCTCTTGTATAAAGACGGACAACCGGTGTGTGAAACAGCGGAAACCACCGCGACACCGTTCAGTTGTGATATTACCAGCGAGGATGGAACGTTTAATTTCACCCTCACAGCACTCTACAGCGACGATAGCGAAAGTCCCCACTCAGCCCCATTCACCCTGAGCATAGGCACGCCAGCAGAACCGCCACTCAGTGCGGCCATAGTCGCGACTCCGCTCTCAGGTGATGCTCCGCTCTCCGTCTCTTTTGACGGTTCCGGCTCCTCAGGTGAAATTACCGCCTATGAGTGGAATTTTGGTGATGGCGGTCTTGGCCGCGGGGTGACGGCTGACCACGCATATGCAACTAAGGGTAACTTTACCGCCAGCCTGGTGGTGAGAGACCAGGCTGGTAACACCAATCAAGAATCGGTGATCATTAGCGTTCAAGAGCCGACAGAGCCACCTACCACCGAACCGCCGACGGCGGTGATAGCATCATCGAACCCAATCGGTGACAAACCGCATGACGTTTCATTTGAAGGGAACGGTTCCACCACGAACCAGCCACCGATAGTTTCCTACGAGTGGAATTTTGGTGACGGGAGCACTGCCATAGGTGAAGCGGTGGCCCATACCTTTAACGTGGCCGGATCCTTTGATACCATTTTGACGGTGACGGATAGTGCTTCGCTCAGCGATCAGGCGAGCACGCCTATACTTGTCACTGATTCAGGGTCGACGCCCAACGAACCACCGCAAGCAGTCATCTCTGTCACGAGTTCCAGGGGGGAAGTGCCATTTACGGTGGGTTTTGACGGCTCCGAATCAAGTGATGCTGAAGGAGCTATCGCCTCCTATAAATGGAGTTTTGGTGATGGCTCCACGGCTACCGGGGCGACTACTGAGCATATCTATACCATTCCGGGAACATACACTGCTACTTTGCAGGTTACCGATAGCGCCGGAGAGACTGGAAGCAGCTCCACGACCATCACCGCCCTTGAATCTGTTCTTCCAGAGTTTTACTTCGAACTTCAGGAAGTGCAGGTGCGGCAAAACTGGCAACGATTTGAGTTCGCTCAGCAATACAAGGACCCTGTGGTAATTGTCGGGCCTCCGACATACAAAGACTCAACTCCTGTGGCCGTTCAGGTGAGAAATGTCGACTCCACAGGATTTGAGATGCAGCTGGGCCGATGGGAATATCTCAAAGGTAAACACGCATGGGAAACAGTGACCTATATGGTCGTGGAAAGGGGTTCATACACCCTTGCTGACGGGACGAAGATCGAAGTCGGCACTTTTACGGCAGATAGCTCGTTTACAGAGGTAAAATTCACCGAGCGGCTTAATCGCGAGCCGGTGCTTCTTACCCAGGTGCTCACTGTAAATGAGTCAGGCGTGGTGGTCGGCAGGTTGCGTAATGTCGATCTGATCGGATTCGAATATCAGTTGCAAGGGCAGGAATCGACGCAATCAAACCATGGACAAGAAAGCATAGGCTATATCGCCTGGGAGAGTGGCTCCGGTTTCTTCCCGGAGAATCAATTGGCGTATGAAGCAGTTTTGACACCGAATTCGATTACAGATAGCTGGGCCACAATTACCTATCAAAGCGGGTTCTCTGATATTCCGCTATTTCTTGCCACAATGCAGACGACCAATGAGAGTGATACCGCTGCACTGAGAATGAAAGATGCCGGAACTTCATCTGTTCTGATAAAAGTTGAGGAAGAACAGTCTCAAGACCAGGAGGTGAGCCACGCTCCGGAAACGGTTGGATATCTGGTTATTGGTTCCACTCCGCCGGGACAAGAGTAAATAGGGGTAACAGGAAAAACTCTTGTTGATAAACTAACTCACGCATAAGTCAGCACTCAATATTCAGAATGGAATAGAGTTAAGCTAAGTGATGAAGACAAACTGATCAACTTATAAAACTGTTAACTATATTGTTTAAGGGAAAAAGGCAATGAAATCGTTCAAAACCGCTCGATATATCAAAGTGGCCTTAATCAATGCAACCTTGTTGTTGCTGACTGTTTTTCTGCTTCCACTTTCTACAAACGCTAAAGATGTTACTTTCCAGTGGACGGCAGTCCCCGAGCCACTAACCGGATACAGACTCTATTACAATTCGGGTGGAACGGGTGGGCCTCCCTGGGTGGGAACTGAGCTAAGCCAGGGGGCATCGCCTATCTTGGTCGGCAAAGTTACCTCGTATACTGTGACAGGGCTCTTGGAAGATGAGACCTATCATTTCGTGCTCACCGCCTTTAATGAAAATGGAGAAAGCGGGCAATCTGCAATGGTGACCGTTTCCCCACAGGATGCTCCGGTAATTATAAATATTACCGTGCAGTAGTAGAGGGGTAGTAGGTTTTTTTTATTAGGTGAAATTTCAGAGTGAATCACATGGAGGGAATGGCATGGGATATTGCTTAGCTACATATAGCAGAATTTGTAAAGTACGGGCTGGCACTATAATGAGCTGCTTACTCTTTATGTGTATTTCATTGTTAGCCTCCGGGGATATAAGTCAGGCAGCGGCGGTAAGTGGAGTCAAAGGAGTTGTTGCAGATGGGGAGGTCATCACTATCAGTGGTTCAGATTTTGGTGCAGCAGGACCTGACGTAATTCTCTTTGACGATTTTGAATCTGGGCAATCCGGTGCAAACATTTCCACGGGGCCGGGATCAGCAAAATTCGGTGGGTGGTCTTCGAGAGACGGTAGTTCCTATTATGGAACGACCGCATCAGTGAGCGGTTCACAATCGTTTACGTCTGATTATTCGGTACATTATGCTAACTGGATACAGGCGGATTTGCCAGCAAACACAAGAAATGTATTTATCTCCTGGTGGCTCTATCTGCCTTCGGGCAACAATTATCCAGGGGAAGGTTCATCGTCTGGAATAAATTGGAAACAAATGTGGCTGCAGGGCAGCAGCACGAATGATGACGATTTAATTTTGCCAGGAAGAGGTGGTTCCACATGGCAGATAAATGGAAATGAGCCTGATCCGGGGTATTCAAACTATACCAACGTTGATTTTGTCAAAGGTGAGTGGAAGAGGCTTTGGATATGGATGAAAGGTTCGACCTCCTCAACCAGCAATGATGGAGAGGTGAAGTTCTGGGAGTTGACCCAAGGTGGTGTCGTACAGCGAGAAAATGACCTCGGCGTTAATAATCTCAAGGCCGCAGGGGCTGGGGGGTATTGGGAAAGGGTTCGGCCAAATGGCTATGGGCGACAAACATCAAACTGTTTCAGTTCATTTGACGATATTTATATCGCGGCAGGGCCGTCAGCGCAGGCCAGGGTGGAAATCGGCAATGCTTCTACCTATTCAGATTCAACCCGGATGACGATTTTGACCCCAACGGCCTGGAGTAATAACAGTATTACCGCAACGGTTAATACTGGAGTTTTTTCAGCTGGCGAAGCAGCGTACCTATTCGTATTCAAGGCAGATGGAAGTGTAAGTTCAGGATTTCCTGTCACCATCGGCAGCGAGGGAGACGGTGGCGGAGTTGACACACCTCCCAGTTTGTCCTTCACTCAACCAACTACTGGTTCCAGCTATACGATCGAAACAGCAAACGATCAGGAAACGATCACGATTGCAGGGACGGCAAGCGATGATAGCATGATATCATCTGTCACTTACTCAACTGATACCGGGGTAACGGGCGAGGCCGTTACCGATGACGGCTATGCCAACTGGAATTTTCCGGTGACGGTTAACCAGGGTGAAACAATTGTCGTAACGGTAACTGCAACTGACGATGCGGGGCAAGGCACCAATAAGACGCTGACTATCACCTGTGTCTCCGGCCCGGATAGCGGGTCCATTGCCTGGGATGCAACCATACAGACAGGTGATTCTGTTTGGAAACACTCCAGCGTGAGATACTGCGTCAGGCTACTGATAGAAGGCGATAGCATAACGAGTGCCGCGAGCAAGATTGCTCTGAGTTTTCAAGGACGTGATTCGGGTGATTATACTATTCGAAATGTCTCTATCGCACAGAGGGATACTGCAGGGCGTGAGGGCGATGTGGTTGATGAGAGCTGGACCCAAGTGTTTTTCGACGGTGCTGCGTGGAACAATGCCGTAACTGTTAGTGCAAACACGGAAAAGCTGAGCGATCCGCTGAATTTCAACTTGCAGCCTGGTACCGATTATTATGTGACCTTTAAAATCGATGCTCCCTCTGTTTATCTTGTTCCACCGGCTGGCTATCGGGAACTCACTTTTTCGACTGAGGATCGAACCTACGATATAGATTGGGGTGGGAATGGGCATTGGGTAGGCGAGGACTATCATGCGTTCTCGAGGATTTATGTTTCTGATCCGGCTAACGTTCCTCCCACTCCGGATTTTCAACAGGCACCATAAGGTGCAGTTTTTCATACACTTTAAGAGAGTTTATGGTTGAGCGTATTATGAGCCATAACCTTCTCTCAGGTCAGCAATGGCGAAGGGGTGAAACCTTACGGTATACGTAGAGGAGGTTATAATGAAACAAGTGATCCTGTTGTCCATGGTCTTTTTGCTTCACGGTTCCTTTGCCTTTTCGTCAGTCTATAATTATGAATTTAAGGGGTTAATTACCTTCAGCGACTATTGGGAACAAAACGGCTTTGATCCATTTATCGAGATACCTACAGCTTTCAGTATATTTGGAATGTGGGGGGACCTCGGAGAAGAAGCATATTGTGAAATCGAGGAAGAAATATACCACAGTCTCAGTCCTACCCCTTTATTTGAGTTAGATTCTACTGAAGATTTTGATGTAATCTATTATCGTTTGGCAATTGACCATCCACTCGGTATATGGCACATTCATGGACTTGACTCATCTAAGGAGCTCATTTCAGACGATGGTTCGGTTAACTGGGATCTTTTTGGTGATCTTGATTGGCAGATTCTGTGGATAGCTGTTAATCATAATGACCCTGATTTGCCGGAGTACTGGGAGTATGACGGATTAATCACCTCGGTATCATTAAATGTAACGCCAGTTCCAGAACCGGCTACAGTCCTGGTCCTGGGGTTTGGAATAGTCGGGTTGGGTCTGATCCGTTGGAGAAACAGTTCGATAAATATTAATCCGGCGGGCAATTAGGGTTACGCAGCATACTGGATAGCCGGATGCTTAAAGTACTTTCTCACTCTGGCAGGCTTTTTCTGTAACATCCGCATATGGCCCCGAACTTTACTTTTCAGCTCTTCAACATTTCTTGAAGGCGATGAACTGCGAATCCCATTTTTTAAGTCACAATTGAGATATTCATCGGGATTCAGTTCTGGTGAATAAGAAGGCAGATAGAAAACCTCTATCTCATCTTCATGTCGTTTAAGCCATTCTTTCACTATTTTAGCATGATGTACTCTCAGGTTATCCAGAATCAGAAAAACCGTTTTCTTGGCATCCTTTATCAATCTTTTCACAAACTTGATAAGAACACGGGCTGTCATGCTTTCTTCATACGTCATAAAACGCACCAATCCCTGGTTGTTGATTGCTGATATCATGTTAAGGGAAAATCGTTTCGCATTGATCTCAACAACCGGAGTTTTACCTTTTGGAGCATAACCACGACTATGTTGGCAGTCATTTCTGATACCAGTCTCATCACCCCAATAAATTTCAGCGTCATCCTTTTTGGCTAATTTCCTGATTTCAGGGTACGTGTGGTCGAGCCATTCCTGCATCGCTTTTGGGCTTTGTTCGTAAGCTTTTTTGATCGGCTTTTGTGGGGTAAATCCCCAACGCTTCATGTAATCACCGATAGTTCTTATCGTGATTTGCTTGCGCCAGTTCTGGTATATAACTGATTGAATAGCTTTTCGGTTCCAGAGAGAAAAGGGCAACTTGAGCTGCCTTGGATTCTTTTCCGTTAACAGCTTTTTCAGCATGGCTTCCTGGCTCTCAGTCAACATTCGTTGCTCTTGGGATCCGCGTCCTCTCTTTTTCAACTGAATTGCATCGTCGCCACCTTTCTTCCATGCGCGAATCCACCGACACACTACGTTGTAATGTACTGATACTATTTCAGCGATTTCTTTACGGGATTTTCCGTCCTGGAAAAGTCGAATCACCTGAGTTCTGTTGTGTTGTTGAACTTCCCTGGGAAGGTTCCTGCCATCTGTATTTTTCATAGACAGATTATACCACGCAAGAACCTAAATGGCCCCCGGGTTAATAAAATTCGGGACCACTTCTTTTTTCAGCATCTGGGCCACTACATCTAAAGTGAATCTATGATTTCTAAAACTCGTTTGAAGTCTGTTTTCCAATTATATTGTAATCTTACTGCGTTATATCCATTAACTCCCATTTCAAAGTTTTGGCCCCAATCAGAAAAGGCTTTAATAGCATTTGCCATGCTATCAAGACTGCCATCAATATACACTCTTCCGCAATTGAAATTTTCTACCAGTCGTTTAAGGGGGCGAGCATTAGACACAAGAACCGGTTTTCCTACCGCCATATAGTCAAAAATCTTATTGGGAATAGTGTTGTCGGTGTGGCCATTTCGGGGATGAGGTATAATTCCGACATCGAATTCGGCTATCATGGCGGTTAGATTCTTGTGGTCAACCCAGCCATGGAAATGGATTTGGTGTTCACATTGAAGGGATTGCGTTAATTTTTTTAGTTCTTCCACATTATCTCCAGCACCTATAATCTGTAGTCTCGGTAAAGGAGTCATGTTTTTCAGTGTTGATAAAGTTTCAATAACTTTGTCAAGGCCTCGTCTTTTCGTAATAAGCCCTGTGTACACAATGTCTAAATATTTTTTCCCCAGGGTTACACTCGTTGGAGTCGGACATTGGCTTACATTCTTCAATTCGGGAGTATTCGACACTACATAAACATTATTTGGATTAGCACCTAACGACAGCAAATGGTTTTGCATTTCCTCTACAACAACAAAAATAACAGCTGAAGAGTTGGCTACGTTGAACTCCATCTTCTTGGCTAAATAGGGGTTCTTGAAAATAAATGATCTGATCTTCCAGCTGTCATTAAGGCCGACTTGTTTCCACATTTCAGGGTGGTTCTCCGCCATGTCAACTATGCAGGGGATTCCAGCATGATTTGCTTCACTCAAAGCAAGGGGTGCTAATGGTAGGTCACGAACAATAACCAAATCAATCTGATTGATAGATATTGCTTCTCTGATTGCTAATTTCCAAACGGGGTTAAAAAATGCCGGTATGCTGAAAAGAGATTGCCAGAATCTGCCTATTCTCGGATTTAAAACTCTTAGGCATAGAATATTTCCAATTTGTTCAGTCCTATCACTTCTGTTTAAATTCCGGCAAACAAGTGAGACATTATGGCCATGTATTGCTAGCCCCCCAAGGATTTTCTCAATTCGGACATCCCAGGGATAGTCTTCTGCATATATTCCCATAATATTCAAACTATAAACCCTCCAATGGTGAACGTGAGCTATCTCGGAGCACACTTTGCCGCTTTGACTTAGGGTTTTGACTAAAAAATCACGATCTGGTTTAACAACATAAATTTCAACCTTAAGTCGGCTTTTAGCCAATTAACGAGCAATTGCTCGTGTGTTGGCAGTCAATTACGCAAATTTGTACCCATAATGTTTCCTTAGTATTTTTTTCAGCTATTAGAATCAAGCAATGCCTTAACAACGCGACTAGCGGCTAAGCCGTCGCCATAAGGATTATTAGCCATGCTCATTTCCTGATAGCGATTTGAGTCGTTTAGGAGTCTGGTTACTTCAGTTACGATCCTCCCTTTGTCTGTACCGACCATTTTTACTGTTCCTGCCGTGACGGCTTCAGGACGTTCGGTTAACTCACGCATTACCAGCACAGGCTTCCCAAGTGATGGCGCTTCTTCTTGCACTCCACCAGAATCAGTGATTATCAGGAATGAACGGTTCATCAAATACACAAACGGCAAATAGTCTACGGGATCAATTAAATAAATATTATCTACCCTAGCTTGTCCGATAATTCGTTTTACGGGGTCTTGAACATTGGGATTCAGGTGAACTGGATAAAGAATCTCAACATCTGAATACATCACTGCAATTTCTACAAGTGCATGACAAATATCTTCAAATTTTTTCCCGAAATTTTCTCTCCTATGTCCAGTCACCAGAATTAATCTTTTGTTCGAATTAAGAAAAGAAAATTCATCAGATAATTTATTACCTACATTCTCATTAGTTACAATTTTTGAAATTGACTGAAGAGCATCAATCACAGTATTGCCAGTAATAAAAATTGATTTTTCATCTACACCCTCTCTGATCAAATTTTCTCGTGCTGCTGTTGTTGGTGCAAAATTAAAATCTGCAATACATCCGACTGTTTTTCTGTTAATTTCTTCTGGAAATGGAGCCCATTTATTGTGTGTTCTTAACCCGGCCTCAATGTGACCAACTTTTGTATGTGAGTAAAAAGCAGCTAAACTTGCAGCCATCGTGGTAGTCGTATCTCCATGAACCAATACGACATCAGGTTGTTGTTCAAGTAGGATCGGCTTTAAACCCTGCAAGACATAACAGGTTACATCATATAAATCCTGTCCCGGCTTCATAATATTTAAATCAAAATCCGACTCAATTTGAAAAAGTTTAAGCACTTGATCTAACATTAGTCGATGTTGGCCTGTAACACACACAAGACTATTTATGTCAGGGTGGCTTTTCAAAGCCTTAATAACCGGGGCCATTTTTATGGCCTCTGGCCTAGTGCCAAATATAGATAATATTTTCACAGCTATTCCCGTTTTAATCTAAGATCGTTAAAAATGTTGACTCAAATGGCATTCTACTCTTGAGATAACTCTAAAACATGAAAAAAAAGCTACTTCTATTGAAGCTTCCTGTTCATGTGACAGATTTTTCTGTATTTATCACGTAATTCGGACACAGTTGTCCACACGCTCTGAAGATATCAATTTTCAGGGGAAGTTTCTGATCTCTGACAACCTTATTACAGAACAGATTTTCAGCTTTCTTACGTGATGCATACCTCGTCTAATTTTCCCTGATCAGTTCCGTGCGCTATTAACCGGAGTATTGATTCCATAGAATCTACCCGGTACAAACGGAATGCTCCCCTGATCGTTTCCCAAAGGGCCCTCTTGGATTCTTCACGCTTCAGTGCCTATTGAAATAGCCAGCAACCAAGTTGTTGCGCTTGGTCCACGAGAAAAGCGAGCATCATCAGGATGGCAAAAATGCCACTCAGATTCTTCTTGCCAAGGCCATAATTATGCCCCAGATTATACCCTTGGTTCTTCAAGGTGTTAAATGTCTCATTCTCTATCTTCCAACGGGGACGCCCAGCACGCATGATGGAATACACATTTTCTGGGGTTATTTCGACATCGGTTACCCAACTGAACTTGGTAATTTTTTCATTTTTGCCAATTTGCGTATATTCAAGAACATTAACCAGAAGATCTGGATTCGAAGCATTTAAGGGGACATTGTTCAAAAACCTATAGAAATGTGCAGTGTTCCGATCTTTTGAATCAAGAGATTGAATTTCTGTCGCTCTACCTTCTTCACACGCCTTATTGAGCTCCACGAACAGTGCTTTGTGATCTCCTGGCTTGGCTCCTAAAATAAAGCGTAAATTGTGCTTTTTAAGTTCATTGATATGCGGAGCATTGCTGCTCAAACCGTCTTCCACAACAATAACTTTCAAGTGAGGGTGTTCCCTACGAAATTCTTTAAAGAACCGTTTCGCAGCTTTTCTTTCGCAATCAGCTTTCTTGGTACCATCTTTTGTCGTCATGATTTCAGGGAATACCGGGATGACGACTTTACAGCCAGGGTGTATAAAGGACGATGCATACATCTGCTGATAATAGCGAATGTTGCCGTTTCTGCTCTTTGATTCCCAACAATACGGAGAGGCGACTTTCTCCGATGAATAAAAACCGGCTCCATCGCAACTCCGTAGGTAATGGTCGTCAAAACACATCATCTTCTCGAAGTCCTTACCGCGTTGAAGGTGACGAAACACAGTGCGGAATGGACGACGTAAGGAAGATAAGGCCAAGGGGTCAAGTATTGTCCGCATTTGGCTGTCACAGGGTATGTTGGTTATTCCGAATATGCTATGGAGATTAGTTGGCTCATTTCTCCTTCGTTTGTCAAATGCTAGTAATGATGAATCCTTAAGCTGAAACATTGCCAGAGCGGACATAAGTGCATCATCAAGTGATATTGATGAATTCGCACTTCTGCTATCTGCAATTTGTTGAAAGTCTTCGCGTATCCCAGCGAACAGGCTATCTGCGTTTAGGTGTTTTCTCACTTTACGTTTGAATGTCTTTGTAAGCGTTATAGCTTTGGCTGAACTGTACTGTTTTGTTTTCATGTCGTTTCCTATGTATATATTTGTAATCACATAGAAAAACGCGATTTTCAGCAGCGGTTTTTGTCAAGTGAAAAACTGCCTCGCTACCAAAAAAATCATGCTATATTTTTTAGATGTTACATCATATATTGTGGTAAATGTTTACGAAAGTCCTCTATTGTGAATGACGGAATATTAATGAGTT
Organism: Desulfosediminicola ganghwensis; assembly: GCF_005116675.2. Lineage (NCBI taxonomy): Bacteria > Pseudomonadati > Thermodesulfobacteriota > Desulfobulbia > Desulfobulbales > Desulfocapsaceae > Desulfosediminicola > Desulfosediminicola ganghwensis. The sequence goes on along the minus strand of NZ_CP050699.1, from coordinate 5,475,596 downwards.
AAAGTTGGGTCGGGAATTGCTGCACTTATTACTTGAATCTAGCGGCGCTTCAAATGTAGCCAAATCTGGTCAAATCGTCTTTGATTAGTTCTGTTAATGCCCTTACGTCGTTATCAGTGAAAGATTTCATCCAAGACAAATCCTCCCTAACGATTCCGTCGAACGATGTTCTCATTCTATTACCAAATAGATGATGATTAGTCGGTTGACCGATAATAGTCGAATCATACTCGATTCCAAGGAATTCACAAACTTCTGATAAGGTGTTTTCAAGTTTCTCGCAGAGATCTTCATAACGAACAACGAGTACCTCAACGTGCGGAAATCTCCTCTGGAATTCATCAACAATTGAAATGTATTTCTGCCAAGCAATGGCGGCAATATTGAGTTGGTCTGTTGAAAGGTTATGGTTTTTTAAATACGACCAGCAAAACCCTCTCCCATCACGAATAAGATAAATAATCTTGGTCTTATTCTGCTTGTATCGGATGAAAAGTTCTGCTCTGCGGATTGATTTGGTACCGTCGATATAACATGCTGAGTCATTATAGTAGGATCGTGCCTGTTTATAGAATTCCTGATGGATGTCAAGATAGCGGTTAAGGCGATTGCGTAGAGGAGTTCCGGGAGCCAGCAGAAGATGCATCAGCGAGAAATGTGGATTGAAACTGCAGATAACTTTGTTAAGTATCTTGAAAGAGGAAATATTGGGTAGTATCCGAAAATTATTGTTCCAATCACCAGACTTGGTTTTAAATGACGCGGTTGTTTTAATAAAAAAATCGCACTGGCGGATATGTTGACCGCAGGAGCAGATGTATACGTCCTTGTTGTTAGTATCATATTGAAAGGGGAATGTCTCACCATTGCAAACCAGCTTTGAGTGGTTGTTAAGCAATATTGCAAGCAAGGTCGCGCCGGAATACCAATTTGAAAAGAGGAAAACAAGGTTATGGTTCGAATTCACGATTTACCTATTATTTTTGGTAATAATTGAAAAAGCGTTTCTTAACAATCCCTTATAGGCTGCGACCCAAAGGGGATGATAACGTAATGCTTGCAGGTAGTGCTGAGTGGACAAGGGCACATTATCATCACGCCGAAAATATGCTCCACGATTACAATACGTGAAAGCATATGCCTTCCTTTCGAGGTAAGCAGGCACAGCTTCAGGGTAGTTTTTCTTGAACATTGCCATGATACGGTCAGAACATTGGTGACGTGTGAGTGTATTCTTAGACATTTGATCACTGTGACCGATTCGACTGATCAAAAGAGGAGCATCAATATATTCAAAGCAATAGCGTGTGGATAATCTAAGCCAGAGGTCCCAATCGATTCCCATGGGGAGAGACTCGTCAAAACCATTAAATTCATTAAAACAGTAACTTCTTACAATCGTTGAGGAAAAAGGTATAAAATTATCGATGAAGAGGCTTTTCGTCACATTTCCCCTGAAAGGTCGCAAAGTTTTAGGACGTGGTCCAGTTTCAACAGGGTTACCGGATTCATCAATAAAGCTCTGTCTAGCATAGACAACGCCGACTAACGGGTCATCAAATAGCGGAATTTGTTTTTCTAATTTTCTCGGATTCCACGTATCGTCGGCATCTAAAAATGCAATAAGAGTACCTGTGGCTTCCTGAATTCCGCGGTTCTTTGCGTTCGCCTGTCCACCATTAGATTGTCTGATGTAACGGAAGCGTTTATCATCAAGGAATGAAGTAGCTATATCCTTGGAATTATCTGTGGAACCGTCATCTATAAGAATGACCTCGAGATCTGAGAATGTTTGTGTTAAGACAGAATTCAGACAGCTGGCGAGAAAACGGCCATAATTATAGCAGGTAATAACTACAGAAACTCTCGGAGGAGGTGTCAGCTTATGAGAAATGTAGTAGTTAGCATGCTTTTCCATATAAACCTGGATGAATTAGGTGTTGGTCGGTTGCAGAAATTGGTCAAGAGTTGAATCCCTGTTTTCATCACTTAATTATGCTTAATTTCATGTTTAAACTTTGTGTGGTTGGGTGTTTATATGTAATAGTAGTAATTGTAATCTCATTTCATTTATGAAAATTATTTATTTTCACCATGTGAATTAGTGATGGTCTGTTTGTGTCGACTTCATATATAAATGTCATGGTATTTTGCTTAATATATTTCTGCCAGAAGAGTAAGTGTCCCTGTCACAAATACCGTCATATACACCTTTAATCCAGCAACCATAAAAAAACCATCTCTAAGGGAATAGAAAAGTGTCGATAGAGAGGGCTTTATTAACTATTTTGTAGCATACCAAGGAGGGACGTTTTGCATTGCAAGATAGAATTGATTTATGGTGTCGAAGTAATATCATAACCATGATTTCCGTCCTTCTTGCGCATGTGTCTGCAACACCTTTACCATTGGCGAATAGCGCACCTCAAATCCGGAGTTAAGTATTCTAAATGCTAAACCAAGTCCTTCATAACTAAGGAAAAAATAATCTGTATAAAAAACGGAAACATTCAATTCTTCTTTATGAAATGCGACGGCACATTCAGAAATTTCATATGTTATAAATTCTCTAGACGAGTAAACTTCGACTTCTCTGTGATGTATCCAATTAGTTATTTTACCTGAGAATCTATCTGTTATGCTGAAGTCCAGTGCACCAACGTTTGTTTTCTTTCCAAAATATTCAACATGGTTGTCAATTGCGCTGTTATCAATTCCGAAAAAGTCATCATTCAAGGTTATTAAGACGAAAACTGATTGCCAGACATTGATTTGCAAGCATGGGCTGTTATGTAACAGGATTTGCGTCATCTTATCTCAGGCCAATGTCTACTAATCACCGTACTCCTTAATATTATTATGGCCCCTTTCGCTCTCTTTAATCCTTCATTTCTAGCAGAGACCACTAAGTTCTTATTCATAGCAATGAAGATAAATCCGAGTATTGCTTTGAAATCATCTCATGGGTGCCGTCACTCGATCAATTGTCGACAATGAAAATCTCAAGGTCTTGGTACCTGGTTTTACGTAAATCTTCCAAAAGATTTTTTAGAATGTGTTTCCTATTGTATGTTAAGACATTGATAGTAAAAAGCATATCCACTTTATAAAATTTTGCAAAAACATATAAATAGCAAAAAAATAAATGTAAATATCTTTCTTTTAGTCCAATAGCAATTTAGAAAAATCCGGTTGTTTCTCCTGCAGATATTCTGCTGCAGTTAAGTTATCTAAGGACTGGTGGGGCCTTTCACGATTGTACTAGTCGACCTAGTTGTCTGTGATCTCCCTTACCTCACTTAACGTATTGAAAATATAGAAATCCATTATTTCGTAACGGTACGTTTTATTGAACCTTTCAACATAAGAGTTCTGAGTAGGTTTACCTTTTTCAACAAACTCAAGCTGGATAGCGTTATCTTCTGCGAATTCTGGCATGGCCAGCGAGACAATTTCGGGCCCGTTGTCATCTCTCAGCTGTGATTAATTCGCTATCACCGTCAGGCAGTGATCCTTTCCAATACCCTGATAATGCGTTTTTACGGAATAATTGAGGTCGACCTCAATGACCAACACTTCAAGGTTATAGTCGTCTACAACATTACATGTCCTGAAAGTCTTGCTGTCAGAAAGACTGTTACTCATAAAATCTAATGCCAGCACTGGTTTGTAGATGCAGGAACGGACAAGGGTTGTGGGTTTCGACTTGCTAGCCTTGGCTTACCTTTCCGCCTTATGTTCAAGCCCATCTTGCAATACACACGATGGACCCGCTTGTGATTCCAGCTATGACCTCATCCTTCCGATGCATATTAGGCTTATATCAATACACGGTTCTGCTCAGCTGTAATAGCCGACAACTCGCTCTAATCCTCAGCTCAAAAGTTCTCCAGAGGTAATCAACCAGAGTTCATTTTGTTGCAGGCTTTAAATCTTTTTCCCAGGATGTCCTTGAGTACCTCTTTCTCGAGTGAGAGGTTGGCATATATCTGCTTAAGTCTAATATTCTGAGCATCCAAGTCCTTGATGTGTTTAATATCAGATGCTTCAATGGCGCCTTATTTTAACTTCCAATTGTAGTAAGTGGCCTAGCTCACCCCTCATTCTCGGCAAATTTCCTTGAACTTGGGTCCAGCTTCGACCTGTTTCAGGACCTTAATGATCTGTTGCTTTGTGATTTGCTTTATCCGCATAGGCTCCTACTCTGAGATATAGGGAAGTATGAGGGGATTTTCTAATTCATGCTGGTACTATTTTTTGGGATAACTACATAAAACAAATTCTTAATGATAGAACCGATTAGTTGGTAAAAGGTGTTGGGTTGTGCAGTTGATGGTGGACTTGAGTTAATTCCTCAAATCGATTTCTTGCTATAGTATACATTTTCGAAATGGATAAAATTATTCCAGCCGCTACCCACCAGTATATTTCCAATAAATCATGACCAAACAATCCAAGCGTTAATCTGACGAGTAAGAATACTATTGTTGCGTTCATAATACATAGCATAAGTTTTATATCCATTTGTTCATTGATGATTGATCGATCTTGTCTTTTTACGCTAGACCTATTTTGCCATGCATTTAGTGATTCTAAAAGCTTACTCAGCTCGTTACGTATAATAAAACTTTGGCGGAAAAGTATGATCATGAAAGACAAAAAACAAATTGCCCCCTGTATTCCTGTCTCAGCGAGGATTTGAGTATAAAGGTTATGAGTTTCCTGTACTCTTCTCCCGGCGTCCTCCTGAACTTTTGGGAAGCACAAAAGACCGACACCCGTAGGGTTGTCAAGGAAAACCTCCCAAGAATCTTTCAAGAGTGTGATACGGGCGTTTCTAGAGCGCCCTTCTTTTTCTTGACCAGTAAAGGATGATTCGAATCTTTCCTGATACTGACCTGGTATGAAGGTGACTGCCATTACGGCGGTTAGTAGTATTAGCACACTCAATTTCCACTTTTTGGTACTTAAAATAAATACATAAAATATAAAGGAAATAAAAGTCAAGTAACCTGTTCTGGATCCAGTGAATATTAAGATGTTAATCGAGAAAACAACCTGCAGACCGATTAATATTTTTAGCCATCTCTGTTTCACAGAAGGCAATAAATACAACATAAATGGTAATAGGCTCAGGGTCTTACCTGATAGTGAGTTCGGATGTCCAAACATTGAGCCCTGAGTGCCATGTAATCGCATGATTCCTTGGTTTTGCCACACCTGACTCCCAGTGATCTTTCCGATCATAGCCTCTTGGCCTATTTTGAAAAATGCTAAAAATGTACTAAACAAAAAATAGCGCAAATAAGTAGGAGAAGCAACGAATTTGCTAATAAATAATGTCATCAATGAGAATTTTACTACTCGATTGATATATGAGTTCCATGCGGTATCAAAATCATAAGAAAAGAATTGACTAAACATCAGGACCAATAAATAAACTATACAAATAGAATAGATAGGTACGTTGCTGATCCTTTTGTTTGTGGGTCCTGTCGGAGTGAGTATTGTTGCTACAGCAAGGGTAGCTCCTAGAATAAACTCAAAACGAATATCTCCCAAAAAAGGCCACCTCTCTCCTATTTCTAGCCACCAAGTAAAAACATAAATATTAAACAAAAATGTAACTGGTAAAATTATTTTTGGATAATTAGTGCTATATTCACTCATGATCAAAACCCTTGGTAAAGGTAGAACAGTTCTGTCTATACTTTCTGAAGTAAGAAGAAGTGATTATAGGTATTTCATGCTGTTTCTTTCCTCGCAATCTAAATCTGTGTTGTTTGATAGGAGCTTTGATTATATGGATTCATGATGTGTCTCTAAGTTAGGAGTTTTATTGCTTCAAACGTAAAATAAGGAAAAAATGATATAGCCATTGTGGATATAGTTATTTAAGGGGTTGTTGTGGCTTTTATAAAAGTTTTAAGATAGCTAATAATCGAATAAACTCTAAAATTGTATCTGTTGCTTTTTAGGTAGTATTCTCTGGCTAGTGTCATGTTGCCCTGCGCCTGATGGATATATCCAATGCTGAAATAATTCCTGGAAATCAGTTTCTTTGCAAGGGTTTCAAGTGTTTTTGGTAAACCGTTATTTAATTGTTTCTTCATTACTTTGATTCGATTTTGATGTGCGATAATACCTCTACTCGAAACACTGCCGCTTCTTATACGATATTTATGTAACGGAGAATTGATGAATCCGATTGAGTAATTCAAACAAAGTCTAAACCACATATCTCTATCATCACCATTTACTAAAGCTTCGTCAAAATAACCTATATCCTCTAGAAGATTTTTTCTTAACATAACACTGCTAGTGGGTATGTAGTTCTCAAGAAAAAGATTATGGAAAGCATCTTGAGCTGAAAGTATAAAAAAACCATCTTTGGTATAGTTGTTAAGTAAATTCTTTAGGCCATAATAGTCTTGGAGGAGTGTGTCTGGGTAGACCATGCCGTTATCTAGAAATCTATAGCAATCTGTAAAGATTGCTGATATTTCTCGGCAACTGTCCAGCATAGTTACACCTAGTTCTAATTTTTCAGGTAACATGATGTCATCTGAATCAAACAATGCGATATACTCACCATTTGCTTCTTTGATGCCAATATTTCTAGGTTTTGAAGGGCCACCATGATTTTTTGCCAATTGTATGTAGCGGAGGCGGGAATCATCGTATCCGGCAATTGTTGCATAAGTGCTATCAGTTGAACAATCATCAACAATAATCAACTCGAAATCACTGAAGGTCTGATCTAATATACTGTTAATAGCGTCAGGTAAAAAAGAGGCTGAATTGTAAGCTGGCATAATTATACTTACACGAGGCATCTTCTTTCTCCATCTTAAGCTGAATAGTAATTGCTCATACAAATTAATGTGCAGTAATAATTTGCATGGGAACGCTAAAGAGTATAATGTAATTAATTGTCTAATTACATGTCAACAGTCGCCAGTTGTGACATAGCAAAACATAGCTGAATGTTTCACTGATACCATATTTTGTTTTCCTGAGTCAGTCTGTATGTAGCCCTTTTTTAAAAGCGATATTCTATCTGTGCATTTGATGCAAATCTGAAATTTCCGATATGGCTGAAAAAATAGTGAGCAAACACAATATTGGTTTGAAGTTCGCTTAATTTCGCAGTTTGCGTAAATGTGGTTGATAAACGAAACATATATTAAACCATCATTCAGTTAAACGTTTCGATTAGTCTTATTAATGTCAATCAGAAGACTTGAAAAGGATACTTTTTTGTTCTATAATATTTTAGCAACTATTGATTGTTTATATATTTCTCCTGATATCTGATGTTACTAAACTTTAAATGCTAAGATGAATGGCTGAGAAAATGTTTTATTATTTTAAGTGTATACCAATGTAACATGTCTTGGCAAATGTGCTGAAATGCAGTAGAGTGTCAAGCCCCTAGTTTATAATTGATCCATATAAATAATGGTAATGTTTAGACATTGTCTGACTTGTGTAGATTGAGATAAATCTATCCCAAGCCTGTTCGACTAATGCTTGCTGTTTTTGTTGATCATCTAGAATCTTCAGTATTTCTTTTCCTAAACTAACCGGTTCGTTAGAACTCAAGATGATACCGGTCTTATCGGCAACAATTAGTTTGGGAATATCCCCAACTGCGGTGGTGATGACTGGTACACGGTTTGCCACTGCTTCTAATAACGCTATTGGCATTCCTTCATCAAGTGACGGTAAAACAAACAGGTCAGCAACCTGGAGTAAGTTAGGTATATCGTCTCTGAAGCCAAGAAGATGAACTGTGTCCCCGAGTTCAAGGGTGTTAATCTTCTCCTGTAGTGACTCTCTTAAGGTTCCTTCGCCTGCAATATAAAACTTTACTTGCGTATTGATTCCTCTGACATAACCTGCTGCATAAATAAGTGAATCTTGACCTTTCTGAGCAGTTAAGCGGCCAACATTAAAAACACAAATATCCTTTTCTCCCAGGCCAAGTTGCTCTTTTAGCCGCTGCTTGTCAGAAAAAGGCAAGTCGACGTGGTCTGAAAGAACGATACCGTTGTGGACAATACGTATTTGCCTTTCATTTACACCTGAATCGACTAACATCCTCTTGATATCCTCTGACACAGCAACGATGATTGGAAATGTTCGGTAGATAAGTTTCTCTAAACCTATCATCAATCTCTTTTTTAAAGGTTGCTTGGTATCTGCAAACCATAAATGACAAGTTGCAATTACAGGGATACCATTCAAGAGTTTGGCGCAAAAAGCAAATACTGATGCCTTGTACCCGTGAGAGTGTATCAGATCAATTTTATGCTTTTTCAACGAGCGAGCAAATCGCGGCAGATCTCGAAACAGTAAGTAGTTGTTAATGCTGTAAATGTGTGAATCCAGACCATTACGTTGTGCTGCGATATGCAGATCGACCTTAGTTCCAGCCTTTGGGACAATGCAGCCTACAATCGGCCGGTAGCACCCAGTGGTCATCATCTCCCTTGAAAGGTTGATAACTACATTTTCTGCACCATACATACCACCGCTATCAAGCAAGTGAAGTATTCTTTTTTTCGTTTGATTCAAAGTGGTATTCTCTCAAATATTTTATATTTTAATCCGGTTCCGCCACCACCGGCACCTGTCAGTTCTGCAATTTCGGTAAAATTCTTTTTAATATAGACAGCTAATTCCAATTGACCAGCTATTGGGAAATGTTCTTGTAGAAGAATATAGTGCATATCCTCGATATCTATAATGTCGGAGTATGCATCAAGCGGAGTTCGATAAAAAGAATAGTACTCATACCCAGAGTCATATCTCTGATCGAGCATATCAAATAAGACTAATTGTGAGCGTTCTTCCCAGTATTTAAGGTGCCGCAGGGTAAATGGTAAACCTGCTGCTAACGATTTAGACATAGATCTACGAATGCCTGTAGTTCTATTTCTAATACAGATAGTATTTTTGGGAAGAATCACCGATTCGAAGCCTATAATGTAAAATGGTTTTTCAAAGGCATTATCCTGAATCCAACTCCGCAGTTGCCCAAAATCGACACTCTTAAACTCTCGTACCTGGGCATAGGACTGGATAGTCAGAATAACAACAGAAAAGATTGCTAATGTTGCCGTAATACTCCGTCTTGGTAAACGACTTAAACCGTAAACCGCAGCTGAATAAAAGAGGGGGAGCGCCGGTAACATCCAATAAGCTCGCAATTGACGGATACTGGCAAATAGAGTAAGCCAACACATTGATTGCAGTATGATACTCTTCATTTTCTCGTTCGGGCCATCAATGCTGTTCCAATTAAACAAAGCAAACACGAACGCGCCCAGAACTCCTGGGACTATTAGCCATCCTGTTCCATTAAAAATAGCGATGAACTGTTCTCCCCAGTTGATCCACGGAGAAAAATCATCTTTCACATTTGCCATTCGAAGTTTGATATAGGTCAATGGATCCGCAAATAAGGATCCCGCAGCAAAACAAAAAAAGAAGATGGAAATGCATACAAAAATGACGATACTGCCAAATCCCTTACGCAGGCCGTGAAAACGGAATAAATCGAGTGCAATAAAGATTGTAAAAAAAGCACCATGCAACTTCATGCCTGCCGCCAACCCGAATGCAACTGCTGCGGCGAGAAACCATCCAAGTCGCTTGCCAAATACTGATTTATAATAAAAATACAATCCCAGGGTGCTGAAAAAGACGACAAATGAATCTGGTCGAGCAACAATATCACACCAGAAAGTGTTATACGATAGGAGATAGCTTACACAAATCAGAACTGCTGCCCACCCTTGCCAACAATTTTCGATTACTTGTTTTCCCACACAGTAAACAAGGTAACCTGTTGCCATATCAATAAGTATCACCAGAATCCTGTAGTTATGGACATATTCATCTGGTTGACCATAGAAATCACGATAAGCGTCTGCGACCAGATTAAAACTGATGGCATCCACATTACCCGATGAAACCATTTTAAATACATATGTTGAAAGGGAACAAAGACCACATATCCAGCTTTCAAGGTACATATGTTGTGGCGGTGATTGACCGAACCACACTAAAAAGCCTCCTTCAAAGGTCGTTATGTCATCAATAGTAACAAATGGCGATCCTACCTTGATAAGAGAAAATTTTAGTAAAAATGACAAAAGAAAGAAAGAAAACAGGATCAGGGATCTGCTCAAGTCGGAGGTTAGATCCAGTTTGTTTTCTAAAATTTGTAGAGATCTTATCATAAATCCCCGCGTCTCGGGCTTTTGTGTTGAAATGTCCAATATTTGTTTCCTGAAAAATTTACCGATAGGGCGACAATAATAGCCATTACTTGGGAGATCTCCGGTAAGATATCAAAAAAGGACACTAACATTTGAAGGAATAGAATATTTATCCCCAATGACACAATATTAACTGCCGCAAATTTAATGAATTCACTACCAAATCCTGGTCCTGATAATTGAAAAGTCCATCTTCTGTTCAATATAAAGCTGTTTATCATGCCGGAGAAGTACCCGATGACTGATGCGGTAATCATTGCAAATCCTAATGCCCTAAAAAGTAAAATGAATATAAGGTAGTGGATTAGAGTGTTCAATGCCCCAATGAAGGCAAATCTCACTAATTGAAAGCTAGTTTTCATTTGAAGTTTATTTCTTCATTGATGATATAAAGCGGTCGCTTTTTTAACTCTTCATACATTCGCCCAATATATTCACCTATGACTCCCAGGCAGAATAGCTGTACCCCACCAATAAAAAGAATTGCTGAAAACAGTGAGGCCCAGCCAGGAATAGCATGTGCTGGGAAGAAATATTTTATAATTAATCCGTAAGCGATCATAAAAAAACTAAATATAGCACTCAGTAATCCGAAGGCAGAGGATAGTTTAAGGGGAATATGTGAAAAAGATAACATCCCATCAATCGCAAACTTAAGCATTTTCCTGAAAGGATATTTCGTCTCCCCAGCCCATCGTTCATTACGACTATAATAGATTTCTCCCTGACGATAACCAACCCAACTGACCATTCCACGTACAAAGCGAGCTTGCTCACGCATTTGGTTAAATTCTCGCAGCACTTTTTTGTCGATCAATCGGAAGTCTCCAGTATCCACTGGTATTTCAATAGATGTTACCTTTTTCAGAATGCGATAGAAAGCTGCTGCAGTAAATCGCTTAAACCAACTTTCCCCTTTACGGCTCAAACGAATACCATAAACGACTTGATATCCGTTCCGCCATTTTTCCATCATTTCCGGGATCACATCCGGTGGGTCTTGAAGATCAGCATCGATGATCACGATTGCATCACCAATGGCCCGATCCATGCCTGCAGTTATTGCTATCTGGTGACCAAAATTTCGGGAGAAACTTAATAATTTTACATTAGCGTCTTGGTCACAGAGGTCCTTGGCCAGATTGAGAGTACCATCATGACTACCATCGTCAATCAAGATAATTTCATATCGATCACTTGCGCACTTATCCAGAACCTCTTTTAGGCGCCTATACATTTCGGATATGACAAGTTCTTCGTTATACAACGGGACGACAACACTTATTACAGTACTCATCCTCACCCCTTACTCATGTACTCAGTAATGAGAAATAGGTCATCAGTGATCAATTTTGCAAATGGAGAATCGGTATTTACCCGATTTTTCGGGTTTTATTTCATCGGTTACCCGAATATTAATTCGGAGGGAATCCCCAAACAAAGTCTGGAAATAACGTTCAAGCTCGTTGGCTTGCGAGTGGCCATAGCTTTTACCTGGGACAATATTCAGATTAAAAGAATCAAGGTCTTCCTGAACTATCTGCATCTGCTCTATGCCGGGTATCCTGGTCAGAGTGTTTTCAATGAGTGAAACTCCAGCTACTCTTGTACCGTCCCGCTTTAACAGAAAATCCGCCACGCGGCCAGTTACTTTCCCCATCAACGGTAGACCTCGACCACAGGTACAGTCCTGATCAAAGAACACACCAACATCTTCCACCTCGTAGCGGACAAAAGGCATAGCCCTATTCATCAAATCAGTGACTACAATTCGACCTGGTTCTCCTGGACCTGCATGCGATCCATCCTCTCGTATAAACTCGATGACCAGGTGCTCGATGTTCATGTGCATACCATTATGTTTTTCACATTCGCACGCGATAAGGCTCACTTCCTCGCAACCATATCTGTCAGTTACGCTACAGTTGAAAACTCTTTCAATCATCGTTCGCTCATGGGGAAGCAACATCATTGAGGTTGAAAGGATTCCAACTGGCCGTATAGTGTCGATTTTTAGTCTCTCAATATACTTAGCTACTATGTAGAGTGAATGAGCATGACCAAACAACAGAGTTGGCTTGTTATTATCCCATGTTTTCGCAAATTCTTGAACCGATTCATCTGTCACTGCCATTGTATCCAGGTAAATATAAGGCTGGACGCAGGCATTAAGTAGTTTGGCACGTAATGTCTTGGGCAATTTAGGATTACCCCACACTGCACCTATCTGCTCTCCGGGTTCCCATCCTGTCCAGCGATCATGACGTCTGGCACAAGCATTTCTTAATTCACTGCACTCTTCTGTTATAAGTATTTCCAGAGCTTTCCCGGTGGACCCTCCAGTCTTAAAGTTGAGCAGTCTATTCGGCTGGTAACCGGTTGAGAGCATGGCATGTCCTTGACGAAGGATCTCTTTCTTGGTCAAAATTGGTAATCGTCTAATATCTTCAGGTCCTTTAAGATCATTTTCTTTCAAGCCGGCATTTTGGAATTGTTTTTGATAAAATCCATTCTCACGCCATAGAAATCGCCACAATTTTTGCAAGCGGCTCCACTGAATCTCCTCAAGCTGGTTTCTGGAGTAGAATTGAGATTCTTCTAATCTTCGCCAATACGAAAGTTTAGCACTCCCCGATTTCATTATGTAAAGTGGTTCGAAGAAATGTCGTCTCAACAATGGAAAAATCATATTTCTATTCTCACTAATGATCGGTAATACTTTTCAGTTTCAGCAATAGTCTTAATCCAGGAAAAAGACCTTTCAATTTTCTTTAAAGATTCGGCGCCAAGTCTATGTCGCAGATCTGGATTTTCAATCAATCTATGCAGTGCCTGTCCAATGGCTCGATAATCTCCGGCCGGACAGCAAATACCATTTTCATGATTGACCAGTTCGATATTGCCTCCGACAGTAGTGGCGACGATTGGTAAGCCACAGGCCATATACTCGAGGATGGCATTTGACAGCCCTTCACGATCTGAACAAAGAACGCCTATATCAAGATTGTGGAGATATGCTGGGACTGTTTTAACCGACCCGGTAAAATAAATTTGATTCTTGAGATCATAATGTTTTACCAAGTTACTCAAGTGTTCAAGCTCAGGCCCCTCTCCAATCAACAGAACTCTGAATTCCTGTTGGGTACCCAAACACTGCAGTTCAGCGACAGCCCTTATCAGTACATCATGACGTTTTACCGGTGTTAAACTGGCGACCATTCCTATCCAGATGACATTGCTATTCGTCGAGAAGATAGGTGGAGAATGATCGGATTTGTCAGGAACAGAGATCCCGTTGGGAATGACTTTTATCTTATCAGGTACGGTTTTTTCTCGTTCTGCGACGTAAAGCCGAACTTGCTCGCTATTGGCGATTATTCCTGCGAAAGATCGATTAACATATGGTAATGCTATTGTGAAAAGAGAATGATACCAGGGGCTGTTTTCGTTTCCAAGCCCGATATCACGCCGGCTTGATAGTAACACCAAGGAATTCCCGGTAAATAATTTACCTAAAAAACCAACGAAAATCGAATCTTCAAAAAATGTCTGAATGATTTGAAGCCGTCTCTCCCTTATCACTTGGGTAAGCTTTTTTATGACGCTAGGGAAGCTCCATTTTAAGAAGCCCTGATACCCCAAAATTATACAGGGACAGGGGGGGCTGTTCTGTGTGAGCCATTCAGAGTTCGAAAGACAGATAAGATACGGGGCGAAGCGCTCGCGATCCAAGCGACGGATTGTCTCGAGCAATTGTTTTTGTGTACCTGCGGTATCACAGGTAATTGAATCAATAAGAAAAGCGATTCGTATCTGTGCTTCTTTCCACTCTCTTCTTCCCATCTCTATTATCCCTGCTATTATATGAACGCAAAATATCACGTCCGTAATGACTTGTTACAGGTAGAATCAGGCGATTCTAATGAGTTTATAGAAAGTTTGTTAAGCAACAATCCTTTATTTAACTATCAAACTGGATTAGCCTTGTCAATAATCCTAACTCATTTCAACCTTTTCGAGGCGTCCACATAACCTGTTTTTTTCCTAATATGAATTTTATTGCAGCATGGGCTGCTGCAGTATTCAAAAGAATAAAATAATGAAGAAAATGTAAACGGTTAAGCTGCATCCTGGTTTTTTCGAACAGAAGTGAGAAAAAGCCCCCTGCATAGCATGCTGTTTGCGTAACGAAAACTACTTTGTAGATGAATGCATCAGTCAAAAGCAGGCTGTTAGTAACAAGCGCTCCCAGTAAAAACAAAAAAACTAGATATCGAAGTAGCTTATGCGACCAGAGCTGCCAGGCGAAGACCAGACCGGCTTTTCCGAAGAGAAGGGGGCGCATATCGTACAGAGCCCATAATGAGCGGAGTGATACCCGAACTCTCATCTGATATTCTTCTCTGGATTGTGACAGTGCTGATTCTTTCAAGATCGCCTCGGGTTCATAGACAACTCGATACCCCTGTTCAATCACTTTGAGAGGTTGTACGAAATCCGGAAGTTGATCCGGGGTCATGTTACGATACAGGCCCTTCCGCATGGCATCGATACCACCGTCGACGCCGACCACGGAGCCTATCTGTGTTTCCAGACTACGCAGGAAATTTTCATATTTCATATATGCCGAACAGCCATCGCCGATTGGAGTGCCGTCCGGATTGGTATAGATCATCTTTCCTGTAACATATCCTACCTGTGGGTCATGAAAATTTGCCATGATATGTCTCAGGGAATCGGCGGCGTAGATCGAGTTTGCATCCGAGAAAACGAGGACATCTCCATTGGCATGGGGAATTGCCAAATTGAGAGCCGATGTCTTGCCGGCCCGAGGTTCTTGGCGCAGGAGCGTCACGTTTTCTTCAGGAAAGCTGTTGACAAGCTCATCTGTCCTGTCGGTTGAATCGTCTGAGACAACGATTATCTGCATTTTATCCTTTGGGTAATTCAACTCCAGCTTATTGGCTATAGTTTGGCCGATATGCTCTTCTTCATTGAAAGCTGCTATGAGAATGCTGACCCGTGGTTCGCTCGCGGTCTTGTTCACGTGTCGCCCAAGGAGTCTGGAGAGCACCCAGATACACGCAGGATAACCGATGTAAACATAGAATATCATGAACATGCTGAAGAAAAAAATACTTTCATAATAGAGTGCGTTCATTGCTCTATGCCGTCGCTTTCTTTCAGTGAATGGTAACGGGTTGTTTTTGATTTCGTGCAACAGTGCTTCATGGATGAAACCTCTCTTTTCCTCAGGTCATGCTAACGATAAAGACCCCAAGGCAGATGGTACAGAGCCCTGTCCATCGGAGCATGGAGATGTGCTCGCCCAGATAAAACCAGCTCAAGAAAAACACCAGTACATAGCTCAAACTGACGAAGGGGAAGGCAAAGCTCAGTGGGACCTTTGAAAGGCCATAGAGCCAGAAAAAAACGCCCGATGCGTACAGTGTTAAGCCTAGCATAACATAGGAGGAAAGAAAAATCTTGAAATAGGAGCTAATTACGCCGTTGGCAAAGTTGAGATCGGTAATACTGTTCAAACCCTTTTTTATCCAAACCTGACCAATAGCTCCCATAAGGATACTGGTAAGTAGGCAACTAATCGATAATGCTTTCATATATCACCCTAATTGTATTTCGAACCGTGGTTTGATTTGGCGTGTTTGTTTGCCTTATAAATATCCGTCCCTAGATAGAACAGTTCCTCAAAGTATCTCTTGTTTTGCATGGAGAGTACCCCAAGGCTTACCAGCTGGATGGCAAGCATCAGCGCTATGCCTGCTATGATGAAGGTATGGGGGGCCTGCTGAAAAGCCTCTGCTACCGCTGCCGACAAACGGGTAGCGTAGGAATTGCCAAGGTGTTGTACCAGCGGCAGGTTCCTAAAAGTATGTGCAAAGACCCAGAAGGTCGAATAGAACGAGAGCAGCAGGAAAAGGAGTCCGGGCAGGATGAAGAAAATAAACGGTTTGAACATGAATCCGGAAAAGAGGTAGGCAAAGATACTCTTTCGGATTTTCATGCTCGAACTTCTATTGAAATTCTGATCGTTTGTTGGATTCCAGTCAAGTGTTGCAGGGATCTCGATGATACGGGCGCCGAGCAGAATCGCTTTATACAGTATTTCGGCATGGATAGAAACGTCCATCGACCTCAGGCTCAGGTTCCTGAGAAACGTTCCATCATAGATTCGCACCATGCCGGTCAAGGTGGCGAGATCCTCCTCCGAGGTTGCTGAAAGGAATCTATTTGCGTTGATACTCAAGAATTTGCGGATCCTGGGAACATTGGCAACCTTCCCTCCTTCCATGTACGGCGAGGCGATGACAATTTTCGCATGTTCCCTCACAATTGCGTCGAACATGGCGCCGATATGCTCAGGAGCATAGCTCAGGTCAATATCCAGGGTGACGACATAGGCGCCCTGTGATTCGTTGAAGGCGTATCTCAGCGCCTGGCCCAGATTGAAATTGACTGCGTGGTGCAGCACGCGCACATTGGCATGATGGCCGGCGAAACGTTCGGCCAGTTCTCCGGTGTTGTCTGTACTCCCATCATTGATGACGAGGAGTTCCCAGTGGAACCGATACTCATTGATACACAGATATTGATGAAGGATTTCAAGATTTTTCTCGATTATTTCAGCTTCATTATATCCAGGGACGATAACACTGAGCAGAGGTATGTTTGTTGCCTCGTCCTTCCTGTTTACATTTCTGCTGCGATCGTACGACAGGCTTTCGGCAGTGGTCATGTCAATCATCTCCTGCCTGGCCGGCAAGAAGGTCGGCAGCCTGCCTGGCGAGTTTGATAACCTGGTTGTTGTTGAGGGTCGAATTGACAATCATGGTGGTATTTACCAAAAACAGGTTTTTCATCGGTGTCGTCATGCTAGGCACCATTTGGGAATAATTGATTTTTTGAATAGGTTGAACAAACGGTTCCCGATGAATGGCAGTGGCGACGATATCGTCTCGGGAAAAGGCTGGAAAGATTCGGCGAACTCCGGCGAGAAAATCCTCCAGGACTTCTTTATCGGAGCGCTGATAGTAGGGATCGTCCGGAGGCAGATATCGCGGCAGGTAAATCAATGCATTGCCGTTAAGTGTTGCGGGTGGAACGATGTTCGTAGCATCGATAAAACCGGTAAATGGAAAGCCAGGATCCGTCAAGTTCGTCACGTAATACGGACTCAACGATTTCTTGAGCACAAGGTTGGTGCAGATCAGGCGCAAATAGTCCACTGAACCCAGTTTTTCTCTATACGCATTGGGCATGTCAGGCCATAGCCGGATCAGCTCGGGGTTTGGAATAGTCGACAAGACTTTGTTGAATCGATGAGCATGCCCGGTACTGTCGATTAGAGAAATATGGTCGCTTGCGGTCGCGACGATTTTCTGAATCCCCCTGGATTGGTAGACTTCCACACCGTTGTCAAGCAACCGGCTCTTTATGCTGTCAAGAATTGAACAATAGCCACCTCGGACGACTCCCATCATCTCCTTTTTTGAGGTTTTCTCGCGGGTGCCGTAGTAACGGGTAATACATGACCAGATAAAGCTGCCGGAGGCGTGGTCTTTGGCCGCACCGAACTTTGATCTCAGCAGCGGATCCCATATTTTCTCGTAGATACGTCGCCCGAATACCGTGATCAGCCAGTTTTTTGCATACAGCTTCTCCAGCCTGGATGAATTGCGGATCTTCGAAGCATAGAAAATCCCGGCGCCCAATCGAAGCTTTTCCCAAAGGGAGAGGGGCTTGAATCGGAGGAACTCAAGGGTGGTGCTCATCGAATGCAACCGACCGTTGGTAAAAAAACCTGTTTTCGTTTCAGTGAAACGGACGTCGAGGGATAAACCGATTTCATCGATAAACCCCAGCAACTCCGAATCTGTTGACAGGATAACATGATAAAAACGATCCCAGCTAAAACCGGGAATCAACTCCTCGGCTTTCGAGAGCCCGCCAATCTCCTGTTCTTTTTCGAAAAGGGTTACCTTATAACCCCGTTGCGACAAGTAGAAGGCACTTGCCAATCCCATCATTCCACCACCAATTACCGCAACCTTCATGCTCTTTTCCAATGCGTTAAGTATTCATTGTTGCTGGATGGCCATTGGTTATCGGCTATAAAGCAGATCCAGTCCATTCGTTTTAGTATCTTCGGTACTTCGAAAGGTAAGCGCGGCAGCCTGTCCCACATCATGTGACGGGTGCAGGGGCTCACGTCAGGCGACATACGCGGCAGTTGTCTCCAGGTCTCTGCGCCTGACATCGATGGTTTTCCTGATTGCTTCCCGCATAGTTATCCTGGGCTCGTAATCCAGTAATCGCTTGGCTTTGGTGAGATCAGGTCGCCGGCGCAAAATATCCTTATATTTTTTACCGAAAACCTCCTCCATGGGAATAAACTTGAGCTTCAGTTCAAGACCCGTCTCCGCTATCTCATGAATGAGCCTGGCAGATTCCAGCACACTCAACTCTTCATCATTTCCCAGGTTGATTATCTCTCCAACCGCTTTTTCATTTTCCATTGCCTGCAGCGAACCACTGATCAGGTCGTCGACATATGCCATAGA
Source organism: Desulfosediminicola ganghwensis (assembly GCF_005116675.2). Classification (NCBI taxonomy): domain Bacteria; kingdom Pseudomonadati; phylum Thermodesulfobacteriota; class Desulfobulbia; order Desulfobulbales; family Desulfocapsaceae; genus Desulfosediminicola; species Desulfosediminicola ganghwensis. The sequence continues at coordinate 5,456,725 of NZ_CP050699.1, read as the reverse complement.
CCTCGATTGTGAGCCATCACCATGAATGGGAACTTCCCGATCTTTTAAAACCGCGTCGACAAAAATCGGGATGTGGCCTCCGGACCAGGAGAAACTGGACCGCGGACTGAATCCGCCAAAATAACGAATGACCACTATGGGTACCCCGTAATCCTTGTAATATGCGAAAGCCATTTGCTCACTGTAAAGTTTTGAAACAGCGTAACTCCAGCGTTTGATCATGCTAGGGCCAAGCAGCAAATCACCGTCTTCGCGAAATGGGAGGTCCGGGGACATACCGTATACATCCGACGTCGATGCAAAAAACACCTTGCATCCCCACATCCGGGCGACCTCCAAGATATTTCTCGTGCCGTGTTCATTGACCCTCAACGTATCCATGCTGGAGTCAGCCTCACCTATTTTTTTCACCGCAGCCAGATGAACAATTGTGTCAACGTCGCGAGTAAGAATCTTGAGTGTCTCGAAGTCGCTTATGTCTACTCGATAAAACGTAAAACGAGGGTTTTGGAGGTGGTGTCTGATATTGGCTTTTTTCCCATAGGAAAAATTGTCAACACCGATAACGCTATATGTGTTTTTCTCTAAAAGAGCATCCAGCAGATGTGAACCGATCATTCCGGCAACACCGGTTATCAATACACGTTTCATATATTCCACCTTTTTATCCGTGGTCTGATTGTTCTATGCGGTGGGTTATCGTGAGACCCCCCCGAATTTCACATCGAATCAAAAGAGTAGGTGAGTCCCAACCAGAATCGGCATCTCTTCCTACTTCATCATTGTGCGAAAATCTAGCCTTGGAATATCAGCTGAATGCCATTGGCGAAATTTTTCACACGCCTCGATTGAGAAGAAAAATATCTTTTTTTGGGGCACTAATTAACGACAAGATGATCAGGCGCCGTGAGTTGTAACCCTTCTGACGTTTGATCGTATTTTTTGTTACAGAAACTGCATGCGAAATCTTCAGCAAGTCTTTCGCCGCATTTGCACACCCACCCGATTACCTTGGCAGGATTGCCGACAACCAGAGCGTGATCAGGGACTTTACGAGTGACCACCGCACCTGCCCCGACAAAACTGTAGCGACCAACGACGTTACCGCAGACGACGGTAGCATTGGCGCCTATGGTCGCCCCCTGCTTGATCAATGTGGGTTTTACCTGATCCATTTTGGAGAGTTCGGCCCGAGGATTGGTAATGTTGGTAAAGACCATGGAAGGTCCACAAAATACACCGTCTTCGAGAGTGACTCCTTTGTAGACGGATACGTTGTTCTGAATTTTGCATTCTTTTCCTATTTTGACATCAGGGCCGATCACCACATTTTGTCCGATATTGCACTGTTCGCCAACTTCTGATCCAGATAGTATATGGGAAAAATGCCATACTTTTGTTCCGTTGCTTATCTCGACCCCCTCATCGATGATAGCTGTTTCATGGACCTGGATATCGCCAGTTGTGGTGTGCATGGAGGAAAGGTTTCGTAGCCGGTCGGAGGCTCTGCGTTCTCTTACCACCAGCGTGCCGTCTATACGTACCTTTTGCCCATGCTCATCCAGTGAGCGTTGACTTGCGTTCAGAATACGTAATACCCGAAGCCCTTCGTACCCATCAGTAATCGGCTGTTTGTCGGTGGCAATACATTCCAGAAAGTGGATGCACTCACGACGCAATGGTTCATCCTGCGGAATATCCACCCGTTCCGCTTCCGCTTTTTCC
>NZ_CP050699.1:5147500-5150000 GCF_005116675.2 Desulfosediminicola ganghwensis | reverse complement strand
GGCCCGGCATACTAAAAGGTTTGACGTTTCCAGTCAAGCACTTTTTGTAAGACCGTTTTCATATATTAAGAACTGATTTGCTCGAATCAAGTGCAAATAAAAACCTCGGTCAGAATTTTTTCTGACCGAGGTTTTCGTGATAGAAATCGGCGGCGACCTACTCTCCCACACAGTCTCCCATGCAGTACCATCGGCGCTGAAGAGCTTAACTTCCGTGTTCGGAATGGGAACGGGTGGAGCCTCTTCGCTATGACCGCCGAAAAATTCGGCGAATGCTCCAGCAGCACCTAACTTGTCACGGTCAGCTTGTTCGACATACTTGATTGTATAGTCAATCAAGCTGCCTGCGCCAATTTAGGCGCGGCTGAACCATTCGTTTAGAGTGGTACCGGATATTCAAAAATGTTCGATAATCGAATAGTAGGGTAGTAGTAGTTGTATTTAATCAAAAGAAGTGGATAAGCCGCACGGCTTATTAGTATCAGTTAGCTCCACGTGTTGCCACGCTTCCACACCTGACCTATCAACGTTGTAGTCTACAACGAGCCTTCAGATGGCTAGTGCCATGGGAAATCTCATCTTAGAGTGGGCTTCCCGCTTAGATGCTTTCAGCGGTTATCCCTTCCGAACTTAGCTACCCAGCAATGCCCTTGGCAGAACAACTGGAACACCATAGGTTCGTCCACCCCGGTCCTCTCGTACTAGGGGAAGATCTCTTCAAATTTCCTGCGCCCGCAACAGATAAGGACCAAACTGTCTCACGACGTTTTAAACCCAGCTCGCGTACCACTTTAATTGGCGAACAGCCAAACCCTTGGGACCTGCTCCAGCCCCAGGATGTGATGAGCCGACATCGAGGTGCCAAACCTCCCCGTCGATATGGACTCTTGGGGGAGATAAGCCTGTTATCCCCGGAGTACCTTTTATCCGTTGAGCGACGACCCTTCCATGCGGAATCGCCGGATCACTAAGACCTACTTTCGTACCTGCTCGACATGTCTGTCTCGCAGTCAAGCTCCCTTATGCCTTTACACTCTACGGCTGGTTTCCAATCAGCCTGAGGGAACCATCGCGCGCCTCCGTTACTCTTTGGGAGGCGACCGCCCCAGTCAAACTACCCACCAGACAATGTCCCGGATCCGGATAACGGATCGCGGTTAGATTCCTAAGATAACAAGGGTGGTATTTCAAGGTTGACTCCATGACCACTGGCGTGGCCACTTCAAAGTCTCCCACCTATCCTACACATGTTACCTCAAAAACCAATGCCAAGCTGTAGTAAAGGTTCACGGGGTCTTTCTGTCTTGTTGCGGGTAACCGGCATCTTCACCGGTACTACAGTTTCGCTGAGTCCCTGGTTGAGACAGTGGGGAAATCGTTACGCCATTCGTGCAGGTCGGAACTTACCCGACAAGGAATTTCGCTACCTTAGGACCGTTATAGTTACGGCCGCCGTTTACCGGGGCTTCGGTTCAAAGCTTCGCTTGCGCTAACTCGTCCCCTTAACCTTCCGGCACCGGGCAGGCGTCAGACCCTATACTTCGTCTTTCGACTTCGCAGAGTCCTGTGTTTTTAGTAAACAGTCGCTCCCCCCATTTCACTGCAACCAGACTAGGCTCCATAAGTAAATTATATCACCATGCTGGCACACCTTCTCCCGAAGTTACGGTGCTATTTTGCCGAGTTCCTTAACCAGAGTTCTCTCAAGCGCCTTGGTATTCTCTACCTGCCTACCTGTGTCGGTTTACGGTACGGTCACAATCATAACTAGATACGAGGATTTTCCTGGAAGCATGGAACCAACCACTTTGTTGTCCAAAGGACATCGTCATCACACCTCAGAGTTAAAGAGACCCGGATTTGCCAAAGTCTCACCCCTACATGCTTGAACCGGGACAACCAACGCCCGGATGGTCTTACCTTCTCCGTCCCCCCTTACCATAACATTATGATAGTGGTACAGGAATATTAACCTGTTTCCCATCGACTACGCCTCTCGGCCTCGCCTTAGGAGCCGACTAACCCTTAGCAGATTAACTTGACTAAAGGAAACCTTAGGCTTTCGGCGACAAGGTTTCTCACCTTGTTTTTCGCTACTCGTGTCAACATAAGCTCTTGTGGAACCTCCAGCACTTCTTTCGATGTACCTTCTCAGGCGGCCACAATGTTCTCCTACCATCCAAATAAATTTGAATCCGTAGCTTCGGTACTATGCTTAGCCCCGTTAAATTTTCGGCGCGGTATCATTAGACCAGTGAGCTATTACGCTTTCTTTAAAGGGTTGCTGCTTCTAAGCCAACCTCCTGGTTGTATGTACAATTCCACATCCTTTCCCACTTAGCATAGATTTGGGGACCTTAGCTGACGGTCTGGGTTCTTTCCCTCTCGACCACGGAACTTATCTCCCGTAGTCTGACTCCCATATTAGAACTCAACGGCATTCGGAGTTTGAAAAGGGTTGGTAATCCGGTGGGACCCCTAGCCTTGTCAGTGCTCTACC